>NZ_JACSQR010000013.1:0-74556 GCF_014836505.1 Psychrobacter communis | reverse complement strand
GAAATAGCGCGTGACAATGAAGCAGAAAGAAAACGTCAAACCTATCTAATAGTCAATATTGGCTAGGTTTGAGTAAGATTTTTGGAACGGTGATTTAGGCGACGCATTGCCGCTTAAACTTGTGAGACCTCTATATAAATGCGTTAAATGACTGCTGAATCGAACCTTCTGAAACAACTATTCTGAATCTCGACACCTCAAGGAAAAAGTATGAAACGTATCATCGCATTGACTGGTTTGGCTTGTGCTATTGGGTTTGCCAATATGGGCGCACAAGCCGCCAATTATGTCGCAGGAAAAGACTACCGCGTGCTAGATAATCCAGAAAAAATCAACGGTGATGCTATCATTGTGCGTGAATTCTTTTGGTATGGCTGCCCGCATTGTAACGTCCTCAATCCACATATGGAAAAATGGGCCAAAACCAAAGACAAAGACGTGGCATTTTTCAAAACCCCAGCCGCGCTAAACCCTGTTTGGGAAGCCAGCGCCCGTGGTTTCTACGCCGCGCAATTACTAGGCTATGAAGACAAAACCCATGATGCGTTATTTGATGCGGTGCATAAAGACGGCAAACAGTTATTTGACCAAGCGTCACTGAGCAAATGGTACGCATCTAAAGGGGTGAATGAAAAGAAATTCAATAGTCTTTATAACTCATTTGCCGTTGGCACAAAAATTGGTCGCTCACAAGCTGGTGCCAAGCGTTATCAGCTTTCAGGTGTACCAGCAGTAGTCGTCCATGGTAAGTATGTGGTGACTGGTGAAAGCGCCACTGTTCCTAAAGTGGTTGATTATCTCGTTGATAAAGTACGCGCCGAGAAAAAATAATTTAAGATGTGTAAATCATTTAAAAAATAAACATTTATAAAATACAAAAAGCCAATCTTTAACGATTGGCTTTTTTATAGGTCATGGTTTATAAATTAATATAAGCATTATTATTAATTAGCTTTTCAGCTGCGACAATATCGCCACTTCACGAATATAACTGGCCAAATCTTCTTTAGACTCCGCCATCAATTCATCGTCTTGTGTATGTTTGGCATATTCAATCCATAGCAGCAACTGATACAAACTATTACGCTCAGAGGCTTTGTATTGTTTTACAAACTGCTTTAGCGTGCCTTCATCATTGATGTTTAAGCGCTCAATCCAGCTTTCGATTTTAGAAATCTGCTCTTTTGGAAAAAAAGCGTCGAACAAGGCTTTAACCAATTCATGGCGGTTTTCTTCACTGATGAGTTTACCGACCCGTTTGGTTTGACGATTGCGCGCATTGGCACTGGTAATATCAGCAAGCGCCATCAGCTCTGCCATAAAGTAATCACTTGCTGGCAGGTTTTTGAGCTGCTTCTTCGATAAGCTGGCAAGCGGTATCGACAATGCTTGTAAGCGCTCATGAGCTTTTTTGAGCTCTGTGCGCGAGACGCGCATATCCTGTTCTGACCAGTCAATCATAAAAGCTTTCCATTTTTCGAGATAGTAAATAATAGAGTTTATTGCGTCTTGCTGATTATATTGCTTAAGCATTCATTGTAGCTAATAACCATTAATAATTAGCATTACTAACCTTGCCTTACCAACGATGTTTTTCGCGGTGCTTGGCGGTAATGCTCAAACCTTCGGGCAAGCTCACGGTCAATTTATCTTGCAAGTGCTTGGTAATAAATACCGAGCGATGCTTGCCCCCTGTGCAGCCAATCGCAACCGTTACCGTATGGCGATTATTATGTAAAAAATCTGGCAGCCAGCGCGTCAGAAATGTAGCGATATCGTTAGTCATCTCTGCCACCTCTGGATAATCAGCAAAAAATTCAGCAACTTCCGCATCCAGACCTGTCGCGGCGCGCAGCTTTGGGTTCCAATGCGGATTGGGCAAAATGCGCACATCAAATACAAAGTCGGCATCGATTGGGCTGCCATACTTAAAGCCAAACGATAACAGATTAATGGCGATTTGATTGTCAGCCCCAACATAATCGCGCAGGCGCTCTTTTAGCTGATGAATATTAAGCATACTGGTATCAATTTTAAGATCCGCACGCCTAAATATCGGCTGCAAAAGCTGGTTTTCTTTTTCAATCGCCGCTGGTAAATTATCAGTGGTATTTTCTATACCTTTGCTATCTTGCACCATCAAAGGATGAATGCGGCGAGTGGCATTAAAGCGCGCCACCAAGATATCCTCTTGCGCTGTCACATAAATGACGGTGAGCGCCTCTTCGCCATACGTCTGCTTTAACGTATCATGTATTTCAGAAAAATTGGACAAATCGGCGCGAGGGGTGCGAATATCGACCCCAAGGGCGACGCGTTTGATGCCGCTATCACAAACCAGCTTTTGTGCCGCCTCAGGAACCAATGACAAAGGCATATTATCAATACAATAATAACCAAAGTCCTCTAGGATATTGAGTACAGAGGTCTTGCCCGAGCCTGAGCGCCCTGACACCACCAAGATACTTAAACCATCTTTATGTGATGGTGTCTGCTCGTTATCTGATTTGGCGTGCTCATTATCCTTAGTTGTACTCATGATCCGTCATCCTTATACATTGCGTCTAGCCACTCCCGCGCTCATGACGGCAGTGTTACCGTCACTAGCTGATTGTCTAACAAGCGTGCACGGCCCAACCAAGCAGCAACTAAAATCACCAAATCTTGCTGATTTCCAGCGAAAGTTGTCGATTTTCCATCTATCTCAAAAGCATCAAGCTGCGCCGTTTTGACTTCTAAATAATCAATGATAAAACCTGCGGCAGTGATACGCGCGCTAGCCGCTGCTAATAAATGCTCAAGCCCTCGTTCGATATATGCGCCATTCATTAGCTGGTCGGCTAGTCGCTGTAATTCTTGATGAAGTATAGGAGCGATATTGCGCTCAGTTTCAGTTAAATACTGATTGCGCGAAGACAAAGCTAAACCATCAGCCGCCCGTACGATAGGTGCGCCGACAATCTCAATCGGATAACTTAAATCACGCACCAACTGCTGAATAATGGCCAACTGCTGATAGTCTTTTTGCCCAAATACGGCCACTTCCGGCTGGACGATATTAAAGAGCTTTGAGACGACAATGCCAACACCATCAAAATGACTTGGACGCGATTGGCCACATAACTGGCTGGTGATTGCGCCTGCTCGAACGGACGTTGGTGGCGGTAATACCGGATACATCTCATCAATACTGGGCGCAAATACGTAATCGGCAGCAACAGTAGTAAGTTTGGCAACGTCCTCATCTAACGTCCGAGGATAGCTATCAAAGTCTTCACCGACGCCAAATTGGGTAGGATTGACAAAGATACTCACCACCACAATATCGGCATGTTGCTTGGCAAGCTTGACCAGCTCAAGATGGCCATCATGTAGATTGCCCATCGTTGGCACTAACGCAATACGCTGCTTGCCTTCTTGCTGACCACGATAAGGGTTTAAGGCGTTACGCAACGCTGCGATGTGATGATAAATAATTGGCATGGTTGCTATGTTTTATCCTGACAGCTTGTTCTACTGATAATGGTCAAATTATTAAATCAAATACGACTTACTTTAATACGATTTACTTTAATACGGCTAGCTAAATTGGTGCTGTTCAGTGGGAAAACTGCCGTCACGTACCGACTGCTGATACAGCGCAAAAGCCCCTTCAATACTACCTGCGCTATTACGCTCGTCAGTTAAAAAGTCATGGACAAAGCGCGGTACGCGGCCGTGCACCATGCCCAGCATGTCATGCATGACCAGAACTTGACCATCAGTATCAGCACCAGCGCCAATCCCAATAACCGGCACAGCTACAGCTTCTGTAACTGCTTTAGCAAGCTCAGCGGGTACACATTCTAATACCAAAAGCGCTGCACCCGCCTCGACGACCGCTTTAGCATCAGCAAGCAGTTTTTCTGCTGCTGCATCACCGCGCCCTTGAATTTTATAACCACCAAAGACATTGACAGATTGCGGCGTCAGTCCTAAATGCACACAAGCCGGCGTACCTGCTTGCGCCAAGGTTTTGACCAAATCGCAAAGCTCACGACCGCCTTCAATCTTAATCACATGCGCGCCCGCCTGCATCAGCTTGCGGCTATTGGCCACCGCATCTGGGAGCGTCACATAACTCATAAACGGCAAATCCGCTAAAATCAGCGCATGCTTATTACTACGGGCGATATTGGCCGTATGATAAGCCATATCATCGACGCTAACTGGCAAGGTTGAATCATGACCCTGTACCACCATGCCCAGACTGTCACCGATCAAAATCGCATCAATTTGCGCGTTGTCCATCATGCGCGCAAACATGGCGTCATAGCAGGTCAGACAGGTGAATTTAACACCGTCTTTTTTAAATTTATTTAAAGTAGATAATGTTGTCATATCACCCTCAATGC
Source organism: Psychrobacter communis (assembly GCF_014836505.1). Taxonomy (NCBI): domain Bacteria; kingdom Pseudomonadati; phylum Pseudomonadota; class Gammaproteobacteria; order Moraxellales; family Moraxellaceae; genus Psychrobacter; species Psychrobacter communis. Next base: position 70,162 of record NZ_JACSQR010000013.1, on the reverse strand, counting down.
GGTTAACTATTTATAGCTTTTGATATTTTAATAAAATGCACACCCACTATCGTAGCATCCAACTTATTCATAATTCGACAGAGGCACTAAAGAGGCGTTAATTCAGTATTAATAGCTTTAGTCCCGTCCAATCGTCACTGGACGGATAATCCGTTATTGGTTTGTTTAAAATGATTAACTCTGGCGCCAACTCTCGTAGCGGTAACAAAACAAAATTACGTTCATGCAAACCTGCGTGCGGTATCGTTAATTGCGGCTCTGAGATTTTGATATCCCCATACAATAAAATATCGACATCAAGGCTGCGCTCACCCCAGCGGCGCAGACGAGCGCGTTTAGCTTGTTGCTCTAGCAATTGACAAAATGCAAGCAGCTCAAACGCAGTTAAGGTAGTCTCAAAACCTACCACCGCATTGACAAAGTCAGGCTGATCTTGCGGTCCCATCGGCGCCGAAGCGTAGAAAGAAGACACTCGTACCGCTCGTATTTGCTTATTTTCTTGCATAGCTACGATGGCTTGCTGTAAATGCTCTACCGGCGAACCTAGCTCGTTTTCTAGATTGCTGCCTAAACCAACATAACAAGTAACCCAGCTCATATCGTTACTACTTTTATTGTCATTGGCATTACTAGCTTCAAAGTGCCTGTTCATAATTCTCACTGTGCTTTAGTACTTTAAAGTCGGTTTGTAAGCTTAACCGTTGTTAGTGCTTGGCTGACGACGGCGGCGTTTTGATGGTACCGGCCCTTTTTGCTCATTCATTTTACTAGCAGCTGTTTGACTATCAGCTGACTGAGTTTGAGTGGTCTGTTTCTTAGTGTCCTGTTTGGTTTTAGCAGGTTTGTTAGAAGCAGCTTTTTTAGCAACAGGTTTGTTAGCAACAGACGGCGTATCCTCAGCAAAATCTGACGCAGCTTTAGGCGCTTTTTTCTCATACTTGGCCGTATTTACTACTTGCTCTTTATCGCTAACTGGTTTTGACGCTACGTTAAGCAAGTTATCAGCGTTATTTTTACTGTCAGTATTACTATTATCCGCTATCGCAGTAGGTTGACGGCGGCGACGTTTATACGGTATCGGCTCGTTGTTTATGCTGACAAGCGCTGGCGTTTGGGCGACAGTACGCTTAGTATGGACATTAGTAGCAGCATTAGTATTGGCCGTTGTAGATAAAGCTGACTGGTCAAAATCGGCTTTGCTAGCAGCAGACTTGGTATCGACTGGTTTAGCTTTTGCATGCTGCTGCGCTTGCTTATCAGCGTTAGCAGAGCTGTCAGATTGTCTTGCAACTCCTGCTTTCTTAAATGAAGTGCTTTCAGCTTTTGTGCTTTGCTCCACAGGCGCTTGCTTTGGTTTAGCATTAGATTTTGGCTGATCGTCCGTTGGCAATTGTTTGCGTAATGGCGGAACCACTTTTTCATGCTCGATGACAAATAACGGTGAAGGCTTGGCATCGTGGCGCTTATTTGCCGTTTGCTTGCCAGTATTCGCCAGGGATAACTGCTGCAATTGCGCCAGCTCATTATTATCTTGTGTCGCTTGCTGCTTATCATAGCCCTGATTATGACTATTATTGCTGACACTATGATTACCATTGTTATTAGCCTGCTGAGTAGACTGACTGGCGGCGCGGCGGCGGCGTGATGGTACGTTTGAGGCATCATTAACCGCCTGCTTGCTATGACCATTGCCGTTTACTTTATCTTGCTGATCGTTTTCTATGTGATTCACCTTGCCATTATCGTTCGAGGTTTGCTGTTTTTGACGATTACGACCGCGACCACGCTGGCTTTGTTTATAGGCTCCACGACGGATATTCTCATCAAAATCATCAATCGCTTGATCTTGCTGCTGTTCGGTCAGGGTTTGATAGGTTTGCCACCACTCGCCCATGCCATTGGTCGACTCTGAAAGCGGATGTTCGGCATCACCGCACTGCTCACGCAATAGCAAGAAATCAAAACCGGCGCGGAAACGAGGATGCTCAGACAACTGGATAATTTGTTTGCTGCGCGGCGCCGCCAATTTTGGCTGTAATATCCAAATATCACGGATAAATTGTTCGGCAAATTTTGGAATGGCGGTCTTGATACGCTGACGGTCGATGACTTTGCCCGCTGCATGCAGTTGCGCGTCAGCAAAAGGCATATTGCGTTTTTTGGCTTTTTCCAATTGATGAAGATAGTTTTCCCACAATAACGCGGCATAAAAGAAGGCAGGATTGATACTTTTACCAGCGGCGATACGTTTGTCGGTATTGATAGCGACTTGTTTGACCAAGGCACTTGGCTCAGCAGGCGGATAAATTACTAAACTGTCAATCGCGCCCGACTCAAACAATAACGGCAGTAGCGGCACTAAATAGCCACCGGTAAACATTTTTTGCGTTTCATCATAAAGACGATGCGGAGAAATTTGCTCCAGCAGCGCCCAATTGTCATCATGGAACTGGGCGGCGAGTTCGCTATCAAAATCAAAACCAAGCTTGGCTTTAAAACGCAGGGCACGCAGCAACCTGACCGGATCTTCTTCGATACGCGTCGGTGCATGACCTAAGAGACGAATAACTTTATTATCGATATCTTCAAGCGCGCCGCAAAAATCATGCACCACGCCTTTGAGCGGTTGATAATAAAGGGCATTGATAGAAAAGTCGCGACGGGCAAAATCTTGCTTAATATCGCCCCAGACATTGTCGCGCAAAATCATCCCATCTTGATTGGTATTGGCATTATTGAGCGGTGGACCACGAAAGGTCGCCACTTCGATAAGTTCGCGCCCAGAGTAGACATGCGCCAATTGAAAACGGCGACCAATAATACGGCAACGCTTGCCAAAGACGTCTTTAATCTCATGAGGTTTGGCATCAGTGACCGCGTCAAAGTCTTTTGGACGCAGGCCTAGCAAGGTATCGCGCACGCCGCCACCGACGATATAAGCATCAAACCCAGCTCGGGTTAGGGTGGCTATCACTTCGGTAATGGAATTGGGTAATTCAGATTTATTCAGTTCTAACTGCTTGGCGGCACGCTCGGCCATGCATCTACTCCTCGCCTTTATTCTTAACCACCCCGACGAACACAGCGTCTATCAGGCGGATGTACCCACTAGTTTAACAAATTTTGACCATGGTGGGTGTGTTATGACATTTACTTACATGCTATTTTGTCAATATGGGGGTTAAATAATACAAAATAAAGCGCTTAGTCTTGTACGCTTAAACGCTGGCGATTTTTCTCAACCGTTTTTGCGCCGATGCCTTTGACTTTAGTTAATTCATCGACCGTTTTAAAGCCGCCAAACATCTCGCGATATAAAATAATCGCCTGTGCTTTACTGCTGCCAATACCGTTTAATGCCACCAGCTCGGCTTCTGTGGCGCGATTGATATTAATTCTAGTCTGCGTGCGCGCTTGGCTTTGTGCTGTTTCTTGCGTCAATAGATAATGATAAGCGCTTTTAGCATTATCAAAACATGGCGCGGCAAGGGCAGGATTAAACGATATAGTAATAACAGAAAACACACCTACTAAAAAAACGGCGGCATTTTTAAATAAATTAGCATGCTTCCATTTAATAAACCGGCTTTTATTAGTCGCGTTCATGCTGTTTCGCCGCTTCCCATAACGCATCCATCTCATTGATATCGCTATCTTCTAAGCGCTTGCCAGCTGCCGCTAACTGCTCTTCAATATAGCCAAAGCGTGATTTAAATTTATGCACACAGGTTAAGGTCGCCGTTTCAGCGTCGAGGTCGAGTTTACGGGCGACATTGACCAAGGCAAACATGCAATCGCCAAGCTCCCTTTCAATCTCTCTGATATTGGTTTTGATTTCAACTTGGGGCTTATCTAAAATCTCGGCCTTTAGCTCGGCAATTTCTTCATCAAGCTTATCAAAAGCGCCGCTGACCCCTTCCCAATCAAACCCCAATTTCGATGCTTGTTTTTGCACTTCCTGCGCTTGCATCAGCGCACTACCTGCCTTGGTATTATCCAAACGACGCTTCGGCTTGCCACGTGCGGCGCGCGCTTGGTCTTCCTCTGCTTTAATCTCATCCCAGCGACCTTTTACCGCAGCGTCATCTTTTAGCGTTTCGGCTTCAAAGACATGCGGATGGCGGCGAATCAGCTTTCCTTGCAACGTGGTAATCACATCGCTCATATCAAAGCGCCCTTGTTCAGCGTACATCTGACAATGAAAAACCACTTGCAACAATACATCACCAAGCTCGCCCTTGATATCTTCGTCATCATCGCTTTGAACCGCTTCGCCAAGCTCATAGGCCTCTTCAATCGCGTACGGAATGAGACTATGATTGCTTTGCTTTTTATCCCACGGACAATCTGCGCGCAGCCGTGCCATTAACTGCAATAAATCGTCTAACTCACCAGTTGCTACTGGCGTTCCTTGTACAGGGTTGGACGGCGTAACAGAAGTTAACGTTTGGTTGTTTAAGTCACTCATAAAATACTCTTATATTTTTTATCATAGAAACGGATAATTATAAAAATGCTCACATAAAGCACCACTACGGCTTTATAACTCATTTGGTAGTTAGTGTATCATTGAACGCTTATTGACTTATAATCCTGTTATCACTCCCTCATTTTTTACTGCGCACGCACAAGGAAGCTTATTATTATGTCCACTTCTGCGACTACTGGCTATCAGCCAGCAACAGAATTTCACCCTATTAGCATTCAGTCATTTAAAGCGTACGATATCCGCGGCGAGCTTGGTGTCAATCTCGATGAAGCTATCGCCTACCGTATCGGCCGTGCCTTTGCGCAAATTTTATTCGAGCGTTTTAGCGCTGCAGATGTCGCCGTTGAACTAAAAGACTTAAAGCCAGCTATCGTCATCGGTAGCGATATCCGCCACTCCAGTGAGCAGTTAAAACAAGCAACCATCAAAGGTATGCTCGATGCGGGTGTCGATGTGATTGATTTGGGTATGACAGGCACAGAAGAGGTCTATTTTGCGACCAGTTATTATCAGGCGTTGGGCGGTATCGAAGTAACAGCTAGCCACAATCCGATTAATTATAATGGCTTAAAATTGGTAAAGGAATACTCAAAACCGATTAGCGCCGATGATGGCTTGGCAGAGATTCAAGCGTTGGCAGAATCGGGGCAATTTAGTACGGATAATCAACAAGGTACATTACAATTACTAACGGATAAAAGCGCTTATATCAATCATGTCATGACATTTATTGATGTTGATAAATTAAAACCGCTAAAACTGGTTATCAACTCCGGTAACGGTAGCGCAGGTCCCGTCGTTGATTTATTAATCGACAAGTTAGCACAAGCTGGCGCGCCAATTGAAGTGCTTAAATTGCACCATACGCCTGATGGTAGCTTTCCAAATGGCATTCCCAATCCAATGATTGAGGCCAATCGAACCGCCACTCAACAAGCGGTGCTAGAAAATAAAGCCGACCTTGGTATTGCCTTTGATGGCGATTTTGACCGCTGCTTTTTATTTGATGAATACGGCGAATTTATCGATGGCAGCTATGTCGTTGGCATGCTCGCGCAAGCGTTTTTAAACAAGTATGCGGGCGAGTCAATCGTCTATGATCCGCGAGTGATTTATAACACCGAAGCCGTCATTGATGAGCATAACGGTAAGGCGGTTATTAGTAAGTCTGGGCACTCATTTATCAAACAAGTGATGCGTGATTCTGGTGCGGTGTATGGCGGCGAGATGTCCGCTCACCATTATTTTCGCGATTTTTTCTACTGCGATAGCGGCATGATTCCGTGGCTTTTGACCATTGAGTTATTATCAATTACCGGTAAAACCTTGTCAGAATTGGTCAGCGGTTATATTGCAGCCTATCCAAGCTCAGGCGAGCTGAATTTTCATTTGACCACTCATGATGCGCCAGCCATTATCAGCGCCATCGAAGAGAAGTTCAGCGCCGACAAGCCAACCAAATCGATGCTCGATGGCTTGAGCTTAAACTTTGGCGAATGGCGTTTTAACTTACGCGCTTCTAATACTGAACCATTAATTCGCTTAAACATCGAAAGTCGCGGTGATAAGGATTTACTACAGACTAAGACGCAAGAAATTCAGCAATGGCTTGCTAGTAAAGGGGCGGTGCCTGCTTAACTTAAGTAATCATAATACTAAGTAAAGACATTCTGAACTTATAAGAATAAAAAAAGCGCCGGTTAATTTTTATATTAATCGGCGCTTTTATTTAGATTCAGTTCATTAGCTGCTTGTCTGCTACGCTTATTTTATAATTGTTAGAGAGCTCTATTTGGCGCGACCAATTCCTATATAGTCACCGACCAAATCATCAACCTGCGTTCGCGACAGCGCATTGCGCGCATCGAATATCGGCAGCGCCTGCTCATTAAGCCTAGCGACATCTAGTCTGTTTTCTGGCAACCAGCTGATGATAAAAATGGCCTGCGCTTCATTAAGCTGTTGGTACGGACTGGCGATCAGTTCCAGTAGCGACTGCTGTCCATAGAGCTCAGCAAGCTCGGTTTGGGCTTTATCACTATATACCAGCGTGCGGATATTATAAGACCAGAGTAGCGCTAACAACGGATGAATCGCCGACTCTGCTGTCCGTCCCGAGCCCGCTTTATAACTGCCACCCCAAATCATCACGGTTTTATTATCGATAAATCCATCAAAATACTGCCAAAACTTGCGAAATATCAGCTCTTTTTGGTCTTCGTTGATATTAATGACTGCCTGTAGTAACGGCATAGCTAGGCTTTTTTCTGCACTGGACTGCTGCAACTTAACCAACTCTGTCGGTAGTGTATTACCACCAAACCCCCAGCCCGCTTGCAAGTAGCTACTGCCCACGCGCTCATCAAGTCCCATAATGTGACTAACTTGCTGAATATCGACCTGTTGACTATCCGCCAAGCGCGACATCTCATTCATAAAACTCACCCTTGTGGCAAGCATCGCCATGATACTACTACGGGCAAACTCTATAGTGGCAATATCTGCTTGATGAAAAGCGCGCGCCTGCTGTATTAAAGGCTGTAGCATCGTTAAATGATGGCGGCTATTTGGTGTTTTTTCACCCAGCAATAACAATGATGGATTTAGCATTGAGCTGTACGCATCGCCATCCTTTAAGAATACAAATGGCACATAATAAACCCAAGCGCGCTGCAACTGCTTGGACAATGCGTCAACCGCGCCCAGCTGTTTAATGCCACTCATGATGAGCGGTAAGGTTTGCTGATGACTGTGATTAAAGGCCGTAATCCAGCTGTCTGCTTGCCATACTGGGCGGATACTGTCTAAAAATAACCAATATAGCGCAACTTGTTTTCTCTCATTATTATTATCCGACGTTTCATAGTGCTCTAGCAGCTTACTCGCAGTAGTGGGCAAAGCATAGCTGACAATTTGTTGCTGCTGCACGTACATCTGCCATAACGCTTGCACATGATGCTCGAAACCATATTGTTGTAATTGCTGCGTCAATACCTCTTTATCAGTATAAAGATGCACCGTATGACCGAGACTTGCCAGTACCACAGCACTGGTAATCGCCTCGATACTATGACCAACGAGGACGCAAACGCTGGTGTTTTTAGCAGCTTGGTTAAATGAATGTGATGCGGATTGGTCGTTATCTGTCTTGTGTTTATTTATAGCGGCAGCGCTCATAAGATTACCTTTTATATTGCAAAGTTAGCAGCGTGGATAAGTGGATAAGCCAGTCGCATGATGCTACTAGCTACTAGCCATAAGCCTTAAGCCATTAAGACAACAGCTTAATATGCTGCAATAGCTGATTGGTAGAGGTATCAAATTGCGCATCGCCGCCTTGCTGCATGGCGGTATGTACCGACTCTGCCATTTTCTTGCCCATCTCAACGCCCCATTGATCAAACGGATTGATATCCCAAATGCTGGCCATGACATAAACCTTGTGCTCATAAAGCGCTATCAGCTCCCCCAAACTATGCGGGGTCAGCTCATCGATAAGGAGCGTCGTTGACGGCTGATTGCCGCGGTAATATTTGTATTTATCGGCATCAGAAGCCGCTTCAATATCCTTATCAACAATAGCAGCATTACCAAAAGCCAAGACCCGACTCTGCGCCAAACAGTTTGCCAAAGACAATTCATGCTGCTGCTGTAGCGATTCATTTGTCGCATCATCACTATAACGGCGCACGCACGCAATAAAGTCACAAGAGACCTGCTGCGTCCCTTGATGCAGAAGCTGATAAAAAGCATGCTGCGCATTGGAGCCAATCTCGCCCCACAAAATTGGACACGTATCATAATCAAGACGCTCGCCATGCTGCGTCACCGATTTACCATTACTTTCCATCTCAAGCTGGGTCAAGTAGCTTGGCAAATACTCCAAACGTCCATCATAAGGCAGCACGGTATGCGCATTGACTTGTAAAAAGGTACTGTTCCAAACGGCGAGCAAACCTAATAATACTGGCAGATTCTCAGAAAAGTCTGCTTGGGCGAAATGCTCATCCATATTATGGGCGCCGGCTAGCAGCTCTTTAAAACCATTTATGCCAATACGAATAGCGATAGCAAGTCCAATCGCCGACCACAATGAGAAACGACCGCCAACCCATTCCCACAGCTCCAATTGATGCTCAGGGTGAATGCCCCAGGCAGTCATTTTTTCACAATTGGCCGATACTCCGATAAAATGACGGCGCAAGACGCTTTCTTCCGTGCCAGCGCGTAATTTTGCCGTAGCGAGTAACCATGACAGTGCGGTCTTGGCATTGGATAGCGTATCAACGGTGCCAAAAGATTTGGAGGAGATGATAAATAAAGTGGTTTCAGGATTTAAGTGCTTGAGCAAATTATCAAGCTGCGTGCCATCCATGTTAGAGACAAAATGCACCTCAATAGCAGTATCTGCCCATTCATCAAGCGCGGTGGTCGCCATCAGTGGGCCTAAATCTGAGCCGCCAACGCCAATATTAACCACATCAGTGATTGCTTTACCAGAGAACCCGCGCCACGTGCCGTTGCGTACCCGCTCTGACAATCTTTCTACCTGCGCCAAACTCTCATGTACATCAGCAGCGACATTTTGCGTGCCAACTTGCAGCTGTTCTGTAGCTGGCAAGCGTAGAGCGGTATGCAGCGCTGCTCGCTCTTCACTGGTATTAACCATCGCCCCTTGTAATAAGGCATCGATACGGCCTGACAACTCGCAACTATTCGCCAAATTTAATAAATTTTCTAGCACCGCATCACTAATACACTGCTTGCTATAATCTATATATAGCGCGCCCGCTTGCGTGCTAAAGCGAGACGTCCGCTCATTATCCTGCGCGAACAATGGGGCAAGCGCCCACGGCTGCTCCGCTAACTTGGCTAAATGCTGCCAATACTTAGAGTGGCGGGCACTTTTATAGCCCTTATTATTTATCTCATCCATTAGCTATTTATCATCCCTTAACTGCTGCTCGGCAAAATAGATAAACGCTTGCATATACGAGCGCATATCGCCTGCGTCATAACTATCGCCGCGCATGGTCGTCACATTAACGCCATATTTGCTAATCAAGGCGTCAATGGCATCAGTCAGTTGAATCTCGCCACCAACCGACGCTCTAGTATTGGCCAGATAATCAAATATATGATTGCTAAATACATAACGACCGACAACGGCCAATTTTGAAGGGGCATCCGCTAAGTTGGGCTTTTCGACAAAACCGGCAACTTTAAAGCTTGCGTTTTTATCAGCTTGCTCGATTTCATGCGCTTGATTAAATGCTTCGTATAATTGGGCAATACCGTATTTATGCACATCTTCATCTGCTACGTTATTGACCAATATTTGCGAATGCGTGTCTTTGGCAAAGGCTTCAATCATAAACGCCAAATTATCAGTCGTTATGTCGGTGGTAAATGGATCGAGCACCACATCTGGCAGCAGTACAGCAAAGTCATGCTCACCAATGATTGGACGCGCCGCCAATACCGCGTGCCCTAACCCTAGCGGTTTGCCTTGACGTATCATAGACACCGTTACATCCTCGGGTAACCAGTTTAAGCTATCGGCTAACACGTCTTTACCTTTAGCACGCAATTGATTATCCAATTCAGCATTGATATCAAAGTAGTTTTCGATGGCGCTTTTTTGCGCATGACCGACCAAAACGATATGTTTGATACCCGCAGCAATGGCTTCTTCAACGACATAATGAATAGCGGGACGATTACCAAGTGGTAGCAGCTCTTTTGGCACTGATTTCGATAACGGCAGCATACGTGTACCAAAACCTGCGACAGGAATAACAGCGTGAGTAATTTTTTTCATAATTTTTAGACTGTATTTAAGAGTGTGAAATAAGAAACATGCTTAAGCAATGCTAAGCGCTATGATAGCCATTCGGGTTTTTACTCTGCCAACGCCACGTATCTTCACACATCTCAGTGATAGATAGTGTGGCATCCCAACCTAGCAAATCTTTGGCTTTATCGGCGCTGGCATAGCAGCTGGCAATATCTCCTGCGCGCCGAGCAGAAAACTGGTAAGGAATATTTTGGCCCGATACTTCAGAAAAAGCCGTGACCAATTCTAAAACAGACGTTCCTTTACCTGTTCCCAGATTAATGGGTAAAAAACCTATTGAGCTGTATTTATCTCGACCTACTTGTTTTTGTAAGTAGTTAAGCGCTGCTACATGACCATGGGCAAGATCAGTGACATGGATAAAATCGCGTACCCCCGTCCCATCGACGGTAGGATAGTCATTACCAAAAATACTAAGTTTTCCAAGCTTGCCAACGGCGACTTGCGAAATATAAGGCATTAAATTATTAGGAATATCATTTGGATCTTCGCCAATTTGCCCAGATGGGTGCGCACCGACAGGATTGAAGTACCTAAGTGGAATAAGATTCCAGCCATCATCGGTTGCCGCTAAGTCCTCTAAAATATGCTCGACCATCAGTTTGCTCTGACCATAAGGATTGGTGCAAGAACGCTTTGATTCCTCATTGATGGGCAAGGATTCAGGATCTCCATAGACGGTCGCAGAAGATGAAAAAACCAAATTCTTAACATCTGCTTCTCTCATAACTTCCAATAAAGCAATGGTGCCACTGACATTATTATAATACAGCAATGGCTTGGCCACCGATTCTCCAACGGCTTTTAGTCCCGCAAAATGAATCACACCAAAGAACTGATGCTCGGCAAAGACCTGTTTGAGTAGATCAGTATCACGGATATCGCCTTTAACAAAGTCGATGGGTTGATCAATGAGCTTGGATACGCGCTCAATGGCCTCGCGGCTACTATTAGACAAGTTGTCGTAGACCACAATATCATAGCCTGCTTCGTGTAAAGCTATACAAGTGTGTGAGCCGATATATCCAGCACCACCGGTTACCAATATCTTGTTTTTCATAATTGCTACATTTTAATCAAAGGAAAGTTATTTTTAGAATAAAAAAAGACACCCCATTGTAGGAGTGCCTTTGTTTTTTTTCAACGATGTTTTGGTATTAGACTAGCTATTAATACCTAAATTACCAACCGGTAACTTCTTTTAACTTATCACCGATTTTTGATGGATCACGGGTATAAGCAATACCAGCGTCTTCAAAGGCTTTAAATTTCTCTTCAGCAGTACCTTGACCACCGGAGATAATCGCGCCAGCATGGCCCATACGTTTACCAGCAGGTGCAGTCACACCAGCAATATAACCAACCACTGGCTTGGTTACGTGCTCTTTGATATAAGCCGCCGCTTCTTCTTCAGCTGTACCACCAATCTCACCGATTAATACGATGGCTTCGGTTTGTGGATCGTCTTGGAACAGTTTTAGCGCATCGATTTGGTTCATACCTGGGATAGGGTCACCGCCGATACCGATACAAGTAGACTGACCAAAGCCAAGCTTAGTGGTCTGGGCAACCGCTTCATAAGTCAAGGTACCAGAGCGTGAAATGATACCCACTTTACCTGGCAAATGGATATGACCTGGCATGATACCGATTTTGCACTGACCTGGAGTGATAACGCCTGGGCAGTTTGGACCAACCATACGTACATCGCCTGCTTCTTCGATATAACGCTTGGCTTTTAGCATATCGATAGTCGGTACACCTTCAGTGATTACGACGATCAATTTTACGCCCGCATCGACTGCTTCAACGATAGAATCTAATACAAATGGAGCTGGTACGTAGATAACTGAAGCGTCAGCTTGGGTCGCTTCCATGGCTTCTGCCATGGTGTTAAAGACTGGCAAACCTAGGTGCGTTTGACCGCCTTTACCTGGGGTTACGCCGCCAACTACTTTAGTGCCGTACTCAATTGCTTGTTCAGAGTGGAATGTACCGTTCTTACCAGTAAAACCTTGTACCAATACTTTGGTATCTTTATCAATTAATACACTCATTATTTTTTCCTTATTCGGTTGTCTTGCAATAGCAGTTTTCTCGCTCACTTATCGTTAAATGTTAACGATTTATGCTTTTGCTAAAAACTGCCATCACGCTGTGACTATAATGCTTAAGCGTCTGGTTAAGCGAGTTATGAATAAAACAGCGCTTAACCGCACGACTTATATTAAAGGCTTATGCTTTAACCGCATCGACAATTTTTTGCGCCGCATCTGCTAGGCCTTGAGCTGAAATGATTTTCACATCAGATTGCTCTAGTAGCTCAGCACCTTTTTCAGCGTTATTACCTTCTAGACGGACAACGACAGGCACTTTTACGTTCACTTCTTTAACTGCTTCGATAATCGCTTCGGCAATCATGTCACAACGTACGATACCGCCGAAGATGTTGATTAGAACGCCTTCAACACTGCTGTCTTCTAGAATGATTTTGAACGCTTCAACAACGCGATCTTTGGTTGCACCGCCGCCAACGTCCAAGAAGTTAGCAGGTTTGCCGCCGTACAATTTGATGATGTCCATGGTCGCCATCGCAAGACCAGCACCGTTTACCATACAACCGATGTTACCTTCTAGGGCAACATAGTTTAGGTCAAATTCAGCTGCTTTGAGCTCGCGCTCGTTTTCTTGCGTTTTATCTTGTAGTGCTGCAATTTTAGGCAGGCGATATAAAGCGTTTGAGTCAATACCGATTTTGCCATCAACACAAACGATTTCGCCATTTTCGCGAACCGCTAATGGATTGATTTCTAATAATGCAAAATCATTGTCAACGAATGCTTGATAAGCGCCGCTCATCAATTTTACAAACTGGTTGATTTGCTTGCCTTCAAGACCCAGTTTAAATGCCACTTCACGTGCTTGGTAAGGCATTAAACCAACTAATGGATCAACGCTTACTTTAAAGATTTTTTCTGGAGTTTCGCTTGCGACTTCTTCGATATCAACGCCGCCTTCGGTTGATGCCATAAAAGTGACGCGACGCGTAGAACGGTCTACAACTGCACCAAGATATAGCTCAGTTTGTACTGGGTACATATCTTCTGCAACCAATACGAAGTTAACTGGTTGGCCTTCTGCGTCAGTCTGGAATGTAACCAGATTGGTACCGATAAGCTCTTCAGCAACTTGCTTTGCTTCTTCGCGAGTTTTAACGAGCTTCACACCGCCCGCTTTACCACGGCCACCAGCATGAACCTGCGCTTTAATAACCGCAATATCAGTAGGCGTCTTATCAAAAGCAGCAGCAGCTTCGTCGCCATTATGGGCGATGATGCCTTCTTGAATGGGCAAACCGTAGCTTTTTAATAGCTCTTTTGCTTGATACTCATGTAAATTCATTGATTGTATCCTTTATTTTTTACAATTAATAAAAAGTGAAAACAAGTGCAAGGCAGAATAACGCTGCCACACTTATGATGGCGGTGACCGTTATCATAATAGTGATAGCGGCCGCACCATCCGGTTAAACTTGATATTGACTCAAATGCTTTTCATTTTAAGCAAGTTAATCTCAAAAACTATTTACGTTTTTTACGCTGTATGGCATGAATCGCACGGCCATCTGCTGATAAAGCGGCTTCATGAACCGCTTCAGAAATGGTTGGATGCGCAAATGTCATCAACTGCAAATCTTCGATACTAGACACAAATTCCATCGCAATCATACCTTGATGGACAATATCGCCCGCACCAGCAGAAATGGCATGCATACCTAACAAACGATCTGTCTTAGCATCAGCAACAACTTTGATAGAGCCTTGTGCTTCACTTTGGGCAAGTGCACGGCCGTTCGCTGCTAGGTTAAATGAACCAGTTTTGACTTCATAACCCGCTTCAGTCGCTTCTTGCTCGGTCAAACCAACCCATGCAATTTCTGGATGGGTATAAATGACGTTGATAATGGTGTCATAGTTAACTTGTGCTTTTTCGCCATGAATGCGCTCAACCGCCATCATGCCTTCTTCCATCGCTTTATGCGCAAGCATAGGGCCACGAACCAAGTCACCGATTGCATAAACGCCGTCAAGGTTGGTTTTACATTGGTCATCGACATCGATAAGGCCGCGTTCAGTCAACGTGATACCACTGTCTGCGCCCAATAGTTTTTCAGAGTAAGCACGGCGACCAACACAAACAATCAGTTTATCAAAGCTTTCATCCGAGGCTTCGCCTTTTGCTTCGCTGGTCACGACAACTTGATCGCCTTTTACTTCAGCATTGGTTACTTTGGTATCAACGCGGATATCAAGACCTTGCTTTTTCAGCATTTTACCCGCTTCTTTAGCAATGTCTTTGTCAGCCGCTGCTAGGAAGCTTGGTAGCGCTTCATAGACAACCACTTCTGCGCCCAAGCGGCGCCATACTGAACCTAGCTCAAGACCAATGACGCCTGCGCCAATGACGCCTAAACGCTTTGGTACTTCGGTGAAATCAAGCGCGCCAGTAGAATCAACAATACGGTCGCCGTCAGTTTTTGCCACAGGAATATCGATAGGCACCGAACCTGCTGCAAGAATGACGTTTTTGGCGGTAATAGTCGTTTCACTTTCGTCTTCTAGAGCGGTAAATTTAACTTTTTTATCCGCACCTTTCCCGTCTTCTAATGTGCCCCAGCCTTGTAGCCAGTCAACGCCATTGCCTTTTAGCAATGCCGCCACGCCGCCAGTCAATTGCTTAACGATAGCTTCTTTACGGCCAATCATTTGCTCGATATCGATAGCAACGTCACCGGTGCTGATACCATGTTCAGCAAGGTCATGCTTGGTCGCTTCATAACGATGTGATGAATCAAGTAAGGCTTTTGATGGGATACAACCGACGTTTAAGCAAGTACCACCCAGTGCTGGCTCACCTTTATACACGCGTTTTTCGATACAAGCCACGCTCATACCCAATTGACCTGCACGAATAGCGGCTTCGTAACCACCAGGACCGCCGCCGATGACGACTAAATCATAATTGTCTTTCATAGTACGTTCCTATTTTTAATTTGGTTCTAATTTATTTCTAATTTTATGAGGATTTAAATGACTGGTTAGACTACTGAATGATAAATGACACTTTTATTCTGTCGTTAATACACCGCAAAAAGAGTTGCATTTATTTGACAATAAACCACAATCACCTCGTCCAAAGTGAAAAAGCTTGTATCAGTGGTTACCGATACAAGCTTAAAAGCTTACAGGTCTAGGAGTAGCATGGTTGGATCTTCGACCAACTCTTTGATAGTAACTAAGAACTGTACCGCTTCTTTGCCGTCAATCATACGATGGTCATATGATAGTGCTAGGTACATCATTGGTAAAATTTCAACTTTACCGTCGACTGCCATTGGGCGGTCGTTGATAGCGTGCATACCTAAGATAGCAGTTTGTGGTGGATTCAAGATAGGCGTTGACATGAGTGAACCAAAGACGCCGCCGTTTGAAATAGTGAACGTACCGCCAGTCATGTCATCAAGACCAAGTTTACCTTGTTGTGCTTTACCACCAAACTCACGAATCTTAGCTTCAACATCAGACATGCTCATGCGGTCGGTATCACGCAATACAGGAACGACCAAACCACGATCTGAAGATACGGCAACACCGATATCATAGTAGCCGTGATAAACGATGTCATCGCCGTCTAGAGAAGCGTTAACCGCTGGGAAGCGTTTTAGTGCTTCAGTCGCCGCTTTAATAAACAATGACATAAAGCCTAGACGTACGCCATGACGCTTTTCAAATTGCTCTTTATACTTAGCACGCATATCCATCAACGGTTTCATGTTGACTTCGTTAAACGTGGTTAGCATCGCTGTTTCTTGTGAGGCAGCCAGTAGACGGTTAGCAACTGTTTTACGTAGACGCGTCATTGGTACGCGTTTTTCAGTACGCTCACCGGTTGATTCAGCAACTGGACGACCGCTATCAGATTTGATAGAGCTATCAGCTTTTAGCGTTGGGTTTGCCATGTCGGTTTTGGTTACACGACCACCGCGGCCACTGCCTTCGACGTTTTTAGGATCAACGCCAGATTCTTTCGCCGCTTTTCGTACCGCAGGACTTTGGTCTTTATGATCCGCTTCGTCTTTTTTATCTGTGGCTTGGACTGGCTCACCGCCATCGGTAGCTTGTTTCGGCTGTACTGGCGCTGCTGGTTGGTCTGGGTCAACTGCAGGCTCATCCGCGCTATCGCTGCTACCACCAGCAGAACTACCGCTAGCACCAGCTTCAAACTCGGCGATTAGCTCGTCTGACAAAATTGTATCGTCAACTTGCTTAACGATTTTGGTAACCACACCGTTATCAGGTGCAACCACTTCTAATACTACTTTATCAGTTTCGATTTCAGCCAATAAGTCGTCGCGGCTAACTTCTTGACCTTCAGTGACATGCCATTCCACGAGGGTGCCATCGGCAACCGATTCTGGAAAAACGGGGGCTTTAATTTCAGCCATCGATATACTCCTTAGATATTGATATTACTCTTTATTATTAAGTCGTGATAGGCAGTCAATACCATTCTCAATCGTCTTACTTTAATGGTAATAGCGGTACGGACTGTTATCGCCTGATTCGTGTATCTTATATAATCTGTTGCTTAAGCCAACTACTATTTAGATAGCTCATCCACACTGATACCAAGACTACCAGCAATAAGCGCTTGCTGTTGCTGAACATGTAGTTTTGGAGATCCTGTCGCTGGCGCCGCACTAGCAGGACGCGCAACTGGCTCCATGACTTTTGCCTTGGTTGGATGCGGCACAACAATGCGGAACATATGCGGCGCTAAATAGTACCAAGCGCCTTGGTTAAGTGGCTCTTCTTGCGTCCAAACAATCTCAGCTAAGTTACTATATTTTTCAATCTCAGCAATCAAACGCTCTTCTGGTAATGGGTATAGCTGCTCGATACGCACAATCGCTACGTGATCTAAACCTAGCGCACGGCGTTGTTCTAATAAGTCATAGTAAACTTTACCGCCGCACAGCACCATACGCGTTACGTTGTCGGCATTTTGCTGATCGATCTCTGGCAATACTGTCTCAAACTTGCCGTTCGCCAGCTCTTCTAGGGTTGAAGTTGCCAATTTATGACGTAGTAAACTCTTCGGTGACATGACGATTAATGGCTTACGAATCGGACGTACCGCTTGACGACGTAGGGCATGATAGATTTGCGCTGGGGTCGTTGGCGTAATCACTTGCATGTTGTCTTCAGCACATAACTGCAAGAAACGTTCAAGACGAGCAGATGAATGCTCAGGACCTTGACCTTCAAAGCCGTGTGGTAACAACATCGTTAGACCACAAACGCGCTGCCACTTAGTCTCACCACTTGAGATAAACTGGTCAATCACCACTTGTGCACCGTTCACGAAGTCACCAAACTGTGCTTCCCAAACAATCAGCGCATTTGGCACAGTCGTTGCATAACCATATTCAAAGGCTAGTACCGCTTCTTCTGATAACAATGAGTTATAGGTCGCAAAGCGCGCTTGCGTCTCACTGATATGTGAAAGGGGTACATACATGCTGCCGTCATTGACGTTATAGATTTCACTGTGACGATGCGAAAACGTACCACGGCCCACATCTTCACCAGTAATACGTACCAAGACATTGTCATGGTCAACCAATGATGCATATGCTAGTGTTTCAGCGGCGCCCCAGTTAAGTGGCTCTTCGCCTGTTTGCATGGCTAAACGCTGTTCGACCATTTTTTGTACTTGGCGTTGTAGCTTGTAACCTTCTGGCATTTCTGCCATACGGCGACCATAGCCTTTTAGCACTTCGATATCGACGCTGGTATCCCAATCGTCAACCAAATCATGACCTAAGTAAGGTTTCCAATCAACGAATAATTCTTCGTTAGGTTGACTCACTAGAGAGCTGGCAACGTATTCACCGCGGTCTAATGACTCACGATATTCATCTTCGTACTTTTGAGCTTCACTCTCACTCAACACGCCGGCTTTGATCAGTTGCTGTGCGTAAATAGTGCGAGTGGTTGGTAATTTTTTAATCACCGCATACATGAGTGGCTGAGTCGCTGATGGCTCATCGGCTTCGTTATGACCGTTACGGCGATAGCAGAATAAGTCAATGATAATGTCTTTATCAAACTCATGACGGTAATCTAATGCCAATTGTGCCGCGAAAACCACTGATTCAGGATCGTCACCGTTTACGTGCAAGATAGGTGCGTGCACCATTTTTGCAACATCAGTACAATACTCAGTCGAGCGCGCATCTTCTTGACGGCTGGTGGTAAAACCAACTTGGTTATTAATAACAATATGTACTGTACCGCCCGTGGTATAAGCGCGGGTTTGTGACATTTGGAAAGTTTCTTGCACCACACCTTGACCTGCAAAAGCCGCATCGCCATGAATAACAATCGGTAGTACAGAGTTGCCTGTTTTATTATCTTGTAGTGGTTGGTCATTACGGCGAACTTGACGCGCGCGTACCGAACCTTGCAATACTGGTGCGACAATCTCAAGGTGCGATGGGTTAAACGCCAATGCCAAATGCGCCTCACCGCCCGGTGTCATCACGTTCGATGAAAAACCATTGTGATATTTAACGTCACCTGAGCCTTTTTCTGGCTGCACTTTACCATCGAACTCATCAAACAAATCGGCAGGGTTTTTACCCAAGATATTAACCAACAAGTTTAAACGACCACGGTGAGCCATACCAATAACCATCTCTTTAGTACCATAACCGCCAGCACGTTGGATGATTTCATTGATAGCAGGAATAAAGCTCTCACCACCTTCTAGACCAAAGCGCTTAACACCCGTATATTTACGAGCCAAATATTTTTCTAAGCCTTCAGCAGCGGTTAAACGCTCAAGGATTGAGAGACGTTTTTCTTTATCAAACTCGATATAACCTAGATTGGTTTCTAGGTATTTTTCCATCCAGCGCTTTTCGGTGCTGGTGGTCACGTGCATATACTCCGTACCGATATAACGGCAGTAGACGCGCTCCATGATCTCGATGATTTCACGTAGCGTCGCTTCATCTTTACCAATATTTAAATCATTGGTTGGGAATACGGTATCAAGGTCGGCTTCAGAAAGATTGTGATAAGCAAGGGTTAAATCTTCCACTTCTGCACGTGGATGCAAATCTAATGGGTCAAGCTTAGCGCGGCGATGACCACGGCGGCGATAGGCTGAAATCAGCTGCTGCACGCCCATTTGTTTTGGGTCAGCACAATTTGAATCGCCAGCTTGTGAGCCAGAGGTGTCAGTATTTACTTTGTTCGCCGTTTGATTGCGCGCAAGCAACAAGAACTGATCTTTAATAGCATTGTGCTTGGCATCATTTGGCGTCTTGTATTGTTCAAAATACGCCTGCCAATCGTTATCAACGCTACTAGGATCATCTAGATATTGCTCATAGAGCGCTTCGATATATTGAGCATTGTCGGCAGCCAGTTCAGTATGATCTAGGCTCGCAGTTTCTTTAGTTATACTATTCATAATAATCGTCTATTTGATAGATAAATGAATGGAATCGTGCTTATTATTGTGTTGTTCGTTATAGGTTAGCGACATCAATCGTCGCTTTTTACCGTTAAAACTTGTCTTAACATTATCTTTTTATTAACCATATCTATAAGTTACCGCTTCTGGTCAATTAAAAACATCGTACCCAAGCTATCTCGTTATAAAAAAGATAATTGCAATACCATGCTTACTATTAAAATTATTTGTGAACGGTCGGTTTTCTTTAGTGGCTCGTTTGACAACATTAATTTATATATAATGCTTGCAACTATAACTAAATTATTAATAGCATGGTTTTACTCAAAAAATTTTGTCTTCAGTTAGCCTTTTAATTGGCTATTTTCGCTGAAGTGGCTTGCTATGGTAGAAAAATATAGGCGATATTACGCCAAACATACATTGCCGTATAGAGTAACATGCCTACCCTGTGGGCCATAGTTTGTTTGTTCAATACTAGGTATTTACGTAATGAATATCTATTATCATTTTTCGCAACTTTGTATCTGTAACACTAAACAATATTACCACATTCAATTATATAGGGAGACGGGCGATATAGCATGTCTTCTTACATACAAGCAACGTATTGTTAATACAGCCTTACTTACCCTCACGGATTTGCCACTGGCCCTCAACAATACCGCTCACGATATCAATATGGTCGTGTTAATAAAAAAAACAATGGCTTATCACTTAATAAATAGCTAAATGCTAATATTTTTTAATAAAAAACACCACCTAATGATAGGTGGTGTTTTTGATGGCGCTATTATAAAGCTAATTGAACATAAAAGGTAGACTAACCTGCATGATCAAGCAGTAAATTACGTAGATGACCAATGGCTTTGGTTGGATTCAAACCTTTTGGACAGACTGAAACACAGTTCATAATACCGCGGCAACGGAACAAGCTAAACGGATCGTCTAAACGTGCTAAACGCGCACGAGTGTCAGTATCACGGCTGTCAGAAACGAAACGGTTGGCATTCAATAGTGCTGCTGGCCCCAAGAACTTATCAGGGTTCCACCAGAACGATGGGCAGCTGGTTGAACAGCATGCACATAAGATACACTCATACAAACCGTTCAATTTTTCGCGTTGCTCAGGTGACTGCAAACGCTCTGTTGCTGGCGCTGGCTGGTCATTGATTAAGAACGGATGAACTTTTTCGTACTGCTCGTAAAATTGGTTCATATCGACAACCAAATCACGGACAACCGGTAAACCTGGTAACGGACGAACCGTTACTTTTTCAGGCAAGGTATTCATGTTGATTAGACATGCAAGACCATTTTTACCATTGATGTTCATGCCGTCAGAACCGCAAATACCTTCACGGCACGAGCGACGGAAGGTAAGTGTTTCATCTTCCTTTTTTAGGCGTAATAACACGTCAAGCAACATACGATCTGAGTCTAACAACTCAATCGTATAAGTTTGCATGCGCGGCGCTGCGTCCACATCAGGATCGTAGCGATAGATTTCGATGGTGCGAGTACCTCGGCTCATAATGCTAAACTCCACACGTAGATGATGGCGGGCTGACAAACCTTACAATCTAAAGACTGTAAACTATCAGCGCTGGTATGTCTAAATCTCAGCGCTGATAGCGGCCTGTCGCTGGCGGTCACCTTTTTAATAAATTAATAAGGGATAAAACGTTTTTTTTACAGTGCGTAAAAATCATGCGCACCCAGTCTAGAATTAATAGACGCGGACTTTTGGCTCGATATAATCGACGGTCAATGGCACTTTACGAACCGGCTTATAGATAATCTTATTGCCTTCAGAATACCATAAGGTATGCTTCATCCATTCTCTATCATTACGGCCGTTTGGTGCGTATTCATCATCTTCTGGACGATCATAGTCAGACACACTGTGCGCGCCGCGACTTTCGTGACGCTTAGCCGCTGATATCATCGTAGCTTTTGCCACTTCATACAAGTTAGCAACTTCGAACGCTTCGATACGCGCAGTGTTAAAGACTTGTGATTTATCCGCCAAATGGATTTGGTCGATTTTTTCACCTAGCGCTAGGATTTTCTCAACGCCTTCGTCCATCATCGCTTGCGTACGGAATACGCTGGCATGCGTTTGCATGGTTGCACGAATCTCGTCAGCGACGTCTTGCGCATTGTAGCCTGAAGTTGATTGTTGCAATTTGTCCAAACGACGCACAGTGAAATCAAGCACGTGTGGATCAAGCGGCTTGTAGTTATGATCTGCATGATGGAACTCATCAACGATATGCTTACCAGCAGCGCGACCAAAGACCAATAAATCAAGCAGTGAGTTGGTACCTAAACGGTTGGCACCGTGGACACTGACACACGCACACTCACCGATAGCATAAAGACCTTTAACGACGTTGCCTTTAGCATATAAACCGTCTTCATCGGTACCCGCTTCTAGATCCGGTACAATCACTTGACCATGGATAGTCGTTGGAATACCACCCATCATATAGTGAATGGTTGGGATGACTGGAATTGGCTCTTTAGTGATGTCAACGTTGGCGAAGTTCTTACCAATCTCAAATACTGATGGTAGACGCTTCATGATGGTTTCAACGCCTAAATGCGTCATATCCATTACGATATGGTCAGCATTTGGACCACAACCACGGCCTTCTTTGATTTCTTGGTCCATAGAGCGTGATACTAAATCACGTGGTGCCAAGTCTTTTACGGTTGGGGCATAACGCTCCATAAAGGCTTCGCCATCTTTATTACGTAAGATAGCGCCTTCACCGCGGCAACCTTCGGTCAATAGTACGCCTGCACCATGAACGCCCGTTGGGTGGAACTGCCAGAATTCCATGTCTTGTAGTGGAATACCTGCGCGAACCGCCATGCCAATACCGTCACCAGTATTGATATAAGCGTTGGTAGAGGCAGCAAAGATACGACCTGCGCCGCCTGTCGCTAATACAGTGATTGGCGACTGGAATACCGCAACAGTACCCGTTTCTTGTTCAATAGCGATGACGCCATTGATGTTACCAGCGTCGTCTTTGATCAAATCAAGGGCAATCCACTCGATAAAGAACTCAGTACCTTGCTGTAGATTTTTTTGATATAGCGTATGTAGTAGCGCGTGACCGGTACGGTCAGCAGCAGCACACGCACGCTGTACGGCTTTTTCGCCATAGTTTGAAGTATGACCACCGAATGGGCGCTGATAAATCGTGCCATCTTCGTTACGGTCAAACGGCATACCCATGTGCTCAAGCTCATACACCACTTTTGGCGCTTCACGGCACATGTACTCAATAGCGTCTTGGTCACCTAACCAATCTGACCCTTTAACGGTGTCATAAAAGTGAAAGTGCCAGTTATCATTGCTCATGTTACCCAAACTTGCACCGATACCGCCTTGAGCAGCAACGGTGTGCGAACGGGTTGGGAATACTTTGGTCAAGACTGCAACCTTCATGCCCGCTTCCGCTAAATGCAATGAGGCACGCATACCTGAGCCGCCGCCACCAACGATGACCGCGTCGTAGTTCAGGGTTTTAATATTACTAATGGTATTATCTTGTCTAGTTGCCATTACGGTTTTCCTAATGCCTGTTAATGCTTAGAAGTAAATAAAAAGGGTGGTCTGTATCTTATTGTGCGTTAACGCTAGCAAGCTTTTGCTGCAACGCTACTGACAATAATCAAAATACAATACAGACAGCCTTCAACCACTTAATTTGCATATCTATCGTTATATTGGGCTTGCTCACTTGTTCACAGCTTTTTCTATTAAATAAGCGTCATTTACCGTATCAGTAATTGTGAATTCAATGTGCGCCCAACGCTATGATTAGCTATGACTATTTTGGCTACTAACGGATGTCTATCACCTAAGCACTTTAAAGTACGTTATTTAAAATAAACGCTTTCAAATAAGCGAATCATCGCCAATGCTGTCAGCTTTATCCGTTGTTATGGTTAGATATTTAATTTATAAAAATCAGATAAATCAATATCTAAACCTATGATTAATGGTTAAACCGCAACAACACCGAAGCCGTTACCCCAAAAAATCATAATGCCCCAAAATAGGAAAACTAAAATAGCGATAATCATTAATGACTGTAGCACTAAACGTAGACCTGCTGCGCTTGAGCCCAGTTTGCCAGTGGTAATATAGTCAGTAAATACCGTCCACATACCAACCCAAGCATGACCAGCCAACGCCAAGACGGCCAATAAGCTGAACAGACGCATCGGTAAACTGGTCATAAAATCAGACCATTCAACGAAGCTTACATTGCCATGAGTTAAGAAGAAGCACAGTAATACCACACTGTATACGGCTAAAACCACACCACTGATACGCTGGACAATCCAATCACGTGAACCTGAGCCGGTTAGACCAGTAGCGCTTTTGATTCCTGAATCATTTTTCATTAGAACATCACCCATACAAATGACGCGACAATTAAGATTGCTGCAATTACAAAGCTAATCATAGAAGCGGCACGGCCAGATTTTAGCTCCTCATTCATACCCATATCAGCAAATAAATGCTTGATACCCATCACAAAGTGATAAGCGATGGCGGCGACGAAAATCCACGCCAAAAAGCGAACAAGGACATTGTCAAATATGGCTTCAAAACTCTCAGGCGACGCCAAAGAATTCTGTAATATCCATAACATGACAGGAATAAGTAGAAATAAAATAATGCCAGAGATACGATGCAAGATTGAAGCTATCGCAATCGGTGAGCGATTAACGCTAATCACTTGGCTTAAGGGCAGATCAATAGGTCGGTTGCTTTTCACAGCGGGCATCCTTTTTGCGGTTATACTCCTGTATCTGCTATCAACGCTTGGTACAAATACACTTCTATAAGCGGCGAGCAACACATGAGATGAATAAGGTAAGGAAGGGCTAGCTGACGTTATTTCATTTGCGCTAAATTTGATAGATAGATTTTATATAGTAAACACGCTCTCTATATATCGTTTCTATGAGACCTTTTTCTATAAGGCTTCTATAGATTTCTATAAGGACTCTATAGACGGCTCAACCTCGCTTGTGGAACAGATAATCCCTACCAATAACAAGCTGTCTGCGTGTTTTATAATAGTAAGCACGCAGCATGGGATAAATCGATTAACTAGTCTATTTTTACTGCTTGCCATCAACAAAAAAAGATAACGCCAGGGTGTCATCTCTATATTATCATTTTTTATTAAGGTAAACTTCACTGTTGGATATCTAAAAATAGAACAGTTAACAAGAATATTTAAGCGATAAGCTGGGTTCTGGTCTATAAAGCGAACGTCCAATCATAAAAAAGCAGCAGTAAAGCTAGGCTTTATCAGCGACTTAATTACGTTGATTTATCAATTTGCGCAAAGCTAGTGCCAGTTAAATCCCTCCAATTATAAAATGACTGCGCCATAATTACAAATTTATCCCCTAAATAGTGGTTATCGGTGATTATTTAACAAAAAGCTAGCTATTAGTAAGACGAATTTATTAGTATTGGTGTATCAGAATCACTTTTTGACCCCAAATAATCTGTCGGCTACTCATACTCTGTCTAACGCATGGTCCATTGAGGCAAATAGTAAAAGTGTTTATTTTGCGATAAGGTGTTAATTTTTATAATGTTAATGAGAATCATTACTTTAGAAGTAAACAGCGGACATGCGGCTAAATTACCAAATAGACATATTTTGATACAAAGTTTACAGTCGTTTAGTACGACTAATGCACACCTATTACAGACATTACTGCTAAAAGTCTTTTCAAAACCTCAGTAATTACTGCTAATATAGCCTGCATATTAAATGGGTTAGAATTTTTTGACCGTTTAACAAGTGAAGACGCGAGGGTATGCGTCGATATAATTTTATTCCAACAAGTTAAAAACAATGGAGAGCAGTTTATGGCTGACAACAATGCCAAATTAAGCGTAAATGGTAAAGAATACGAATTTCCTATTATTGAAGGTACTTTAGGGCGTCCAGTTATCGATATTGCTGCTCTACAAGATTCAGGCTTTTGGTCTTATGACCCAGGTTTTAAAGTAACCGCTCCTGTTGAATCTAAGATTACTTACATTGATGGCGGTAAAGGTGAGTTATTACACCGTGGCTACCCTATCGACCAGTTAGCAAACAATGCTGAATACTTAGAAGTGGCGTATGCACTGATTCATGGTGATCTACCAAACGCTGAGCAAAAAGCAGATTTCTATGAAAAGGTTCGTAAACATACGGGTGTTCATGACCAATTACGTAAATTCTTTGAAGGTTTCCGCCGTGACGCGCATCCAATGGCGATTATGGTTGGTGTCGTTGGTGCTTTATCCGCGTTTTATCATGACAACTTAGACGTCAGCAACGAAGCACACCGTGAAATCACCGCTATCCGTCTAATCGCTAAAATGCCAACGCTTGCAGCGATGAGTTATAAATACTCGCAAGGCGAACCGTTCATGTATCCACGTAATGATTTTAATTACGCAGAAAACTTCTTATACATGATGTTCGCAACGCCTGCTGATGTTGACTACGAAACCAATGACGTGATTACTCGCGCGATGGACAAAATCTTTACTTTGCATGCTGACCACGAGCAAAACGCTTCAACCTCTACTGTACGTCTAGCAGGCTCTACTGGTGCTAACCCTTATGCGTGTATCGCTGCAGGTATCGCCGCCCTTTGGGGTCCATCACATGGCGGCGCTAACGAAGCTGTCCTTGAGATGCTAGATGAAATTGGTTCGGTAGAAAACGTTCCTGAATTTATGGAAAAAGTGAAAAGCCGTGAAGTAAAACTGATGGGCTTTGGTCACCGTGTTTACAAAAACTTTGACCCACGCGCACAAGTGATGAAAGAAACTTGTGACGAAGTATTGGGCGCATTGGGTATCAATGATCCTAAGCTTGAGCTTGCTATGGCACTTGAGAAAATCGCTTTAGAAGACCCGTACTTCGTTGAGCGCAACCTGTATCCAAACGTTGATTTTTACTCTGGCATTATCTTAAAAGCCATCGGTATCCCAACGTCAATGTTTACTGTTATCTTCTCACTCGCGCGTACTTCTGGCTGGATCAGTCATTGGTTAGAAATGCACAGCGCTCCGTTCAAAATCGGTCGCCCACGTCAATTATATACTGGTGAGACGCATCGCGACTTCATTAAAGTTGAAGACCGGAAATAGTAAGCTGTTATTGGCAGCATAAAAAATCCCGCGACTGAGCGGGATTTTTTTATGGTCTAAATTTAATAACATCATGACTACTTATGCTTTATTGAAATTCTTTTAAGGTCTGCTCATATTTTGCAATTTGCTCATCATAACCTTGGATGGTTTCATTAAATTTTGCCATCAGTCTCTCAAACTCTTGCTGTTGGTCGATTTTCATTTGCTGCATATCCATGACCTGTTGGGCTTCTATTTGCTCCCAAACCTGATGCTGGATAATCAAACGCGCCAGCGCCGGACTTTTTGCACTTAGTCGACCAGCGATTTCTGCATGTTCAAATAACTGCGGCGTCAAGGTGGCAATGTTAATCAAGGTATCAACCTCTTCTGCACTAAGCGGCGTAGTCACAGGTTGATAAAGCGCCTCTATCGCTTGCTGATAGCTTTCTATAATCTGCTCATCTGTCAACATCACAGGTTTGCGCGGCTCAAGACTGATACGTTTTAGCACCGTTAAATCGCGCTCGCCAACCTCGGTACTGGTATTAATATTCGCGTCCGTAGTAGCATTAGCGTCAACTTCAGAGTCATTGCTAACGTCTGACTCACTATTGCTATTGTCCGTATCAGCGGCTGAATTCGTAGCAGTTGATTTTGCTATTTGCTCAGAATCGGTAGTATTTGCAACTGGATTAGCAGTATTAGACGGCTTAGCATTGTCTACTGACGCAGCAGAGGTGTTATCTGGCAACAAATCATTGCCACTGTCTGAGGCGTCTGCCGCTTGTAGCGATTCATATTCGGCTTGTAGACGCTGCTGTAAACTTTTCGCTTGCGCGAGATACAAGGGTTGAAATTGCTCTATGCGCGCAGCAGCGGAGTCACTTTTACGCATCGGCTGACTGTCCTCTACGCTGGTTTTTTCTTTGGGTTGACTATTATCAGCTACTGGTGCTTCTGCTTGCTGCTGACAGCCGCTTAGCAATAAAATTCCAGTCATGGCGGCCGCTAGCAAGGAGCGCGTACGCGGCGGCATAATTGCTTCATTTAGCAACCTTGTATTTATATAGGTATGATGAGTCTCACCATCAGGCTTTACGAGCAAATTTTTAAACATCCGAGTTCTCATCCTTATTAAAAGCAGTGCGCTTATATGCTGGGGCTACTAGCTACTTTATTTTGTCTATATGTTTAGCAGCTTGTTATTATAAAAAGGTTCAGTCATCATATAAATATCATAGGATAAAAGAAAGACTAAACTTTAAATGTGCCATGAGTTTTATGTTCGTCGCGGGTTCTATTATGGTCATGGCTTTTATCGATTTTTTGTGTCGCTAAAAATGGAATACAACTTTCAAAACCCTGACAATCGCGACCTTGCTGTCGACTGATAAAATAATCTTGTACCATGCGTGCTTGCTGCTCAATACCATAGTTGAAAAAAGGTTTGCCAGCGGCAAGTACATAATCATAGCGGCGATCAATCATAGCACCGCGCACGACTTTAAGACCTTGCTGCAATTGCCACACATGGGTCAATTCATGAATAAGCCAGCTTTGCTTACCCAATGATGATTGGCTAAAATCTGTGACCCAGTCGGCTGGGTGGAAATAAATATTACCATTAGGACTGACAGCGTAGTTTTTTAGTACCCAGCATGCGGTTTTTAGCTGAACTTGCTCAAGCCGGATACTATCACCAAACACCGAACGAGCCAGTGCTATCTCTCCAGCCGCCAGCTGACGCGAACGCTGCTTGGTAGCTTTAAGAGGCCTAGCACGAAGAGACTCAGCGCGTTTAAATAAACGCTTGAAAGCAGATAGCGACAGCATAAATGTCTTACCTCGTATTGGTTGCTCGTTTTATATTTGATAATTTGTCATAACATGATTGGTCATCACTGCTAAACCATTAATAAGGTCGAAATCGCGTAAAACAAAGCCTTTAAGACATAAGCTGTACACTTAGCTGACTTTTATTAACGTAAATCTGCGTTAGCCTAGCTATAGTCACAACAATACAAAAAACAGTCGTTTAATTGATAATAGAGATTTTTATGCCGCCCAATTTTCATGCTGATACGCCCCTTGCTCAGCGTATGCGCCCAACGACGCTCGACGCTATTATTGGACAAGAGCACCTGTTATCAGCAGGCGCACCGTTACGGCGCTTGGTTGAGCAAGGGCACCTGCCATCGATTATTTTGCATGGCGAAGCAGGCATTGGGAAGACCACCATCGCGATGCTATTGGCTGATGCGGTTGGCCGACCTTTTCATGCGTTATCGGCATTAAATACGGGCGTGAAGCAATTACGTGAAGTGCTAGAAACAAAAGACTCGTTAAGT
Organism: Psychrobacter communis; assembly: GCF_014836505.1. NCBI lineage: Bacteria > Pseudomonadati > Pseudomonadota > Gammaproteobacteria > Moraxellales > Moraxellaceae > Psychrobacter > Psychrobacter communis. The sequence goes on along the minus strand of NZ_JACSQR010000013.1, from coordinate 40,736 downwards.
TTTGAATCGCCGGTGGTATTTATCGATGAGATTCACCGCTTTAACAAAGCGCAGCAAGATGCGTTACTTGGGGCGGTAGAGTCAGGTGATATTACGTTAATTGGGGCGACGACTGAAAACCCGTCGTTTAGTGTGAATAACGCCCTGCTATCGCGCTGCCAAGTGTATCGTCTAGAGCCGCTCACACCTGAGCAAATCAGCGCCGTATTGCAGCGCGCGCTATTAGAAGACAATATCCTTAAAAACCTGACAGTTGATTTGCAGGCGCAAGAGACGATTAGCCAATTGGCACACGGTGATGCCAGAAAAGCGCTCAATCTATTAGAGCTTGCCATTCAAACGGCAGATAGCAAACAATCGCCATTAATTATCAATGATGAATTGGTCGCTCGGGTCGCTCAGACGGCGCTGGTGCGCTACGATAAAGATGGCGAGCAGCATTATGATATCATCTCGGCCATGATAAAATCTGTACGCGGCTCAGACCCTGATGCGGCGCTATATTGGATGGCACGGATGCTAGTTGGCGGTGAGCCTGCTGATTTTATCGCACGGCGTTTGGTTATTTTAGCTAGCGAAGATATTGGTAATGCCAATCCAAACGCCCTGCTCCTTGCCGATGCTGCACTACGTAGCGTACAGTCTATCGGCATGCCAGAAGCGCGCATTATCTTGGGGCAAGTGGTAGTTTATCTGGCGACCAGCGCCAAGAGTAACAGCACTTATAAGGCCATCAATGCGGCAATGGCCTTGGCAGAAAAAGACGCCTCGCCTGTACCGCTGCATTTGCGTAATGGCGTGACCAAATTGATGCGCAATCAGGGCTATGGTGAAGGTTATGTATATCCGCACAATTATCCCAATCATTATTATCCGCAAAGCTATCTGCCGAACAATTTAATCGGCACCAGTTTTTATGAATTTGCGGACAATCAGCGCGAGCAGCACAGCAAGCAGTTTATGGACTGGCTAAAAACCCAAGCAGCCAGTAATGAATAACAGCATATTTGCTTGCATCATTGATAATACTTATCGCTATTTTTAAGCGATTAATAGACATATTGGCAAGATGACGCAGCACGGTAGGGTGAAAAGCGTTAAAATGGCCTCATAATGATATATACAAGTCGATTGAGCACAGCAATTTTATTGCTTATTGCTGTTATTTATATGGCTGTTATTAAGCCACGCCATGCTTTATCACAGCGCTTGACGCCCTCTGCTGCTACAATAGACAAATAATAATTTAACCTTATCATCAAACCCATCTATACATAATAAAATATTGAGACTTCCTATGAGTTTAAATACGATTCCTGAGATTATCGAAGACATTCGTGCTGGCAAAATGGTCATCTTAATGGATGACGAAGATCGCGAAAACGAAGGCGATATCATCATGGCCGCGACCCACGTGCGCCCTGATGATATCAACTTTATGATTACCCACGCTCGTGGTTTGGTTTGCTTAACCTTATCAGAAGCGCGCTGCCAACAGCTGGCATTGCCGCTGATGTCCGACCGTAACGAGGCAAAGTTTAGCACCAACTTCACCGTTTCTATTGAAGCCGCTGAAGGCGTGACCACAGGTATTTCTGCTGCCGACCGCGCTCGTACCATTCAAGCAGCAGTGTCTTCTTCAGCAAAACCAGAAGATATCGTCCAGCCTGGGCATATTTTCCCAATCATGGCACAAAATGGCGGCGTCCTGCACCGTGCCGGTCATACCGAAGCAGGTTGTGATTTGGCCCGCCTAGCAGGGTTGGAGCCAGCAGCCGTTATCGTTGAGATCATTAAAGACGATGGCACGATGGCGCGACGTGATGACCTTGAGATATTTGCCAAAGAGCATGGTCTTAAAATTGGGACGATTGCCGATTTGATTAACTACCGCATTGCCAATGAGCAAACGGTCGAAGAGGTTGAGTCCCATCCGTTTGAGACCGAATACGGTACCTTTACCTTGCATCGCTTCCGCGAGTTTGGTGCAGACGAAACTCATTTAGCTTTGGTGAAAGGTGATGTCAGCGAAGGCGTCAGTACCGTTCGTGTACATGGCTTCCATCCTTTACGTGACTTGTTTGCGGCGAAGAATGACACCACTGGTCGTAGCGGCTGGAGCGTACGCTCAGCACTAGAAGAAATAAACAATTCAGAGCGCGGCGTGTTGGTTTGGATCGGCAATCATCAACCGATTGACTTGGGAGAGGCGCTGGATAAAGCGGCTGAAAATCAGTCCATGTCTACTATCGCTCAGCAGCCTTATCGTAGTATCGGGGTTGGCGCACAGATTTTACGTCATTTGGGCGTGCGTGATATGCGCTTACTGTCGTCACCGATGAAGTTTTATGCGCTGTCAGGTTTTGATTTAAATGTAGTAGACTTTATTCATGCGCCTAAGCAAAAATAAAGCCTAGAAATTAAAAAGCACAGCAACATAACAAAGGCACGCTAATATCATTTAGCGTGCCTTTTTATTTTTAACGGTATCATTTTAGTGATATTGATACTTAATAATTTGGCCGACTTTTCAAAGTTTTTAAATTTTTTAAAATTCGGGCGTATGGTTAAATTTTGCCTCTAGTTTCAATAACCGCTCACGCTCCTCATTGCTCCACGGCAATTTATCCTTACCATCACTGTCTAAACGGACGATAACGGCATCAGCGATCGCGACAATCGCCTCTTGAGCACAGCTATAATAGCTATATTCCATCACGATACTGGTATTGCCCAAGCGCTGGCAACGCACGCCTAATAATAACGTATCGGGATAAGTCACCGGGCGTAAATACTGACAGCTCGATTGCGCCAATACTGTCACCATACTGCCATCAAACATACCTAGCGCTTGCAGATAGCCAATCCGTGCTGACTCCGCATAACGATAATAGACCACGTTATTTAGATGATTAAAGGCATCCATCTCGCCCCAATGGATCGGCTGCTGATGAATGATTGGATAATGCGCTAGCTCGCTAGGACGGTTGTCATCTACGCCATTATTATTTACGTTTGTGTGTTGTTCAAAAGCACTCATCACTGCATTTCTCTTATTTTTTTATAGAATTTTAAAAACGACCATTAACGCTTAGGCTTATCTAAAATTTGCGTGGTCAATAATGGCGTTGGCTGTGGCGCCGTGGCAATCAGGCGATCTAACCAGTCGACAACTTCTGCGATATTATGAGGGGCAGATTTGGTTTGACCTTTATCTTTAGAAGTTGCGTTACTCGTTGTTTGAGCGTTTTTATTATCGGTAGCGGATTTTGAAGCAGACGTATCTACTAGAATTTGTAGCTGTTTACGTGCTTGCCGCAGATAGCCAATCAGCTGATCTTTTTCACGCATATTGCTTGCTTGACTGGCAAGATTTAAGGTCATAATCACTTCATGAATGATAAGCTCTTTACGGGTTATGCCGACATCGTTAGCGCTAGTATAAGACGCGTTAGTTGTAAGAGCAGGACGCTGATAACTATGCAAAAACGCTTGGATATTTTGAATGGCTAAGTTTTGTAACTGCCAAGGACTCGGCTGCGAGCTTCTTGCTTGCAAGCGTTCTATGTCTTTCATCAAACTTTGCTTGATTACCACGGTAAGCGCAGGGGCAATCTCATTACTGCTTTGAGACAGTTGCCAATGCAGACCGCGCAACAACTCAATCGCCGCACTCTCATTATTATCCGCCAATAATCTATCGGCCGCCTGTATCTGAATGCGCAACAAATCAAGCTGGTTTTGCGCTTGGCTATTAGCAGCGACGCGCGGCTCTGGCAGCGTCTGCTGACTCATCGCAAAGATGCGATCGTCCATCTCATTTAGGCGGCTGACGACTTGCTCATTACTTTGCAAGCGCTCATTTATACTGTGCTCAAAGCGCTGTTGACTAATAAACAACCACAGCAGAGCAGCAATAAGCAATAATATGACCAGCCATTGCAAACGTACCAAAAACATATTTGCTTGCCGGCGCTGCTGAATAGCAGAAGGCTCCTTAGCTAACGAGTCAGAATTCATGGACATAAGGCAGCACCGTTGGTGAATAATTTTTTAAGCAAATATAAAATAAATGGCTTGAGAAAAGGAAGTGTTTTTTAACTGCAACCGACTAGCGGTGTATGGATTGCCGCAAAAATGGTTTCGGGCGCCAAATCTTCCACGCGCCAGTAACTTAATCCCTGACCAGCAACCATATTGGCTAAGCGCTCACCTAGTACGACATAAGCAAAATCGTTGAGTTGCAGCGGCGCACGGTTTGATTTTTCTGCATTGGCTTTTTGCGCTGCCACCTCTGTAACAATCGCTTGCCAATGCTCAAACGCTGTGCCACTACTGACAATCACGATAGGTTTTGGCTGCTCAGTTTTTTGTTTAACAAACTGGGCGTGCCACACTTTATACTGCGCCATAGCATCATTAGGCATTTTGCGCTCATACCAAGCGATGCTATCGATATGGACACCGCGCGCCTGTAAGGTATTGACCAATAAACGCCGCCCACCAAGCCCGCGCCATACCAACAGCTTATCGCCTGCTTTTAAACTTTCGATTTCCGGCATCGCTAACATACCTTCATTATTAGCAATCAGAGGTTGCAATACTTGATAATTCGTCGCATCGAGTTTAGCGTCATTTAATACCGCTGCCGTGGCTTCTCCTACCGCTATCAGATGGCTTGGTGCTGTTAAACCTTTAAAACTAACGTCTTTTTGCGCGCTATTATTTACCTCAGCCAATTGAGCTTGGCGTTCATGCTCAAGCGCCTGCCAAACGGCTAAGCCAGAAGCTGCTGCTGTCGGACTTACAATAACAAGCGCCTGATAATCACCGGCAAACCATTGGCGCATCAATGCCATGTCTTGCTCGGTCGTTGGCCGCGCCTCTAAGGACAACATCGGTATATCAACCACTGAAAATCCTGCCGCCTGCAAATGATTGGTCAGCGGCGCCGCACGTTCAACTGGACGCGTATTGATGACCACTGGCGGCAGCGATGCTGGCTTATTAATGGTTTGGTTTGAAGCAGTAGACTCAGAGGATGACCAAGACATAAACATACCGTGACAGAAGTTTTGGAAAGTAAGCTTACGCATACAGCCATTGCAGCGACTTTATGCGTAACTGGACAGCGACATTTTATTGTTATGCAACTTAAAAGTTATTTTATAAGCTTTATTTAGACTGATAAATCGCTGATAAAATATCACCCGCACCAATGGCTAGTAGCATCTCAGCGACTTCAATACCTAACTGATTGGCTTGCGCTTCTTGTTCGACTTGACTGCCAGTTAAGGTCAAGCGTTTATCAGCTTTGAGTAGCTCGCTACCGTCTTCTTGACCGACGCGGCCGCGTAGCCATAATACATTACCATTGTCGTTATTACCGTTTTGGCCATTGTTTTTGCTACTGCTATCGTCGTCTGCATCAGCCATTTGTAACACAGCATAAGCGGCAATTGGCACTTGGCAACCGCCCTGTAAATGACGGTTTAGCGCACGCTCAGCGATAAGACGGATACGAGCTTTGTCATCATTTAACGGTGCTAATAATTTTAAAACCTCGTCGTCACCTTCGCGGCATTCAATCGCAAGTGCTCCTTGGCCAACGGCTGGCAAGCAAATATCTATATCCAACTCACTACGAATGCGCTCGTCATGCTCGATACGCTGTAAACCACTGGTTGCTAAGATAATAGCATCATACTCGCCGGCATCGAGCTTACCTAAGCGCGTACCAACGTTGCCACGCAGGGTCTTGATTTGTAAATCGGGACGATAGGCTTTGATTTGACATTGACGACGCAAGCTTGCGGTACCAACCACTGCTCCCTGTGGTAACTCATCGATATTATGATAAGTATTCGATACAAAGGCATCGGTTGGCGAAGCGCGTTTACAATAAACACCAAGCGTCAAGCCTTCTGGCAATTCCATCGGCACGTCTTTTAAAGAATGTACCGCGATATCTGCCTGTTTATCATATAACGCCTGCTCAAGCTCTTTAACAAACAAACCCTTACCACCAATTTTTGCCAGCGGCGTATCCAAAATCTTATCGCCTTTGGTGACAATTTTTAGCAGGTTAATGGTCAGCTCAGGATACAGCGTCAGTAGGCGGTCACGAATGTGCTCCGCTTGCCATAATGCCAATGGACTTTGGCGGGTGGCGATATTTAAGGTAGTCAAAGCAGGTTGCTGCATGGTGCTCATAAAAGGCCTCAATAGATTCGATATAAAATCGCGTTGCTGAATAACAGTTACTTAACGACAACCGCTCAACAACGGTCGCTCAACAACAAAGGATTCATTATCTTTACAATAATGCGAATGTATAGTCAAAATACCCTAAAAACGCTACGGTATTGCTGATATCAATTTTTCGTAGCCTCTGTCTGCTCAGGCACAGCAAGCAAGAAAAATTGATATCAGCAGTGCGTGATGCATTGATATTACTTTTCTCTCACTATAGTATTCAATATAAACGTTAAATGTCTTTAAACTGAGTGCTACAAAAAAATACCCCTATTTAAGCATAAATAAGGGTTTGATGATATGGCAGGATTATTTCAACAGATTACTGCGCTTGCTGCTTAGTGCTTTCTAGGATGGTTTACCTGTAGACAGTTTGCCGCTACATATTCTGAATTTTTTCACGTAATGCTGGTAGGTGGCGGCGACTGACTGCTAAAGTTTCATCAATACCTTTAAAGTGCAGCTGAAATTGTCCGGCATCGAGTGTTTCTAAAAAATCTAGATATTTAATATTGATAATGGCGTTGCGATGGACGCGAAACAATTTGCCTTCAAATTCTTGCTCAAGCTCTTTTAACGTATCATCAATAAGTACAATGCCGTCTTTGTGGCGTACTTTGACGTACTTTTGATCGGCGGTAAAATAATAGATGTCTTTGAGCTCAATCAGCTCTACACCGCGGTGGGTACGCGCCACGATATGTTCGCGCACTGGGCGCGCGGTTGGATTCTCAAGTTTGCGAATCTCGTTTAATTGCGCCGCATTGAGATTGGTGGCTTTTTTTAGCGCCTCGAGTAATTCATCTTTATTGGCAGGTTTTAACAGATAACCGATGGCGTTGGCTTTGAGCGCCGCGATGGCATAATGGTCATACGCCGTGACAAAGATAATGGCAGGTGGATGGTTTAACGTTGCAAGCTCTTGCGCGCACTCGACGCCATCCATCTCTGGCATGCGAATATCGAGCAATATAATGTCTGGTTGCTCAGATTTTACGGCGATAATGGCCTCTATGCCGGTTTTTGCCTGGGCAACCACTTCATGACCTGACTCTTTGACTATTCTAACCAAACGCTCCCGAGCTAAGGGCTCATCATCACAAACAACAATCCGCATTCAAACTCCTTTATAAGTGCCTACTTATAAATCTTTTAGAGTATTAATAACCTATCAATCTTTAACACTTATCCCTTAGTAAGAATGCAACTCCCTACTTAAGTTATAAACCAACTGCCGCACTTGTGCAAGCCACGAATCTAACTTTGCCGTTTAAATGCTTTAGCCGTGCATAACAGCTTAGACTGTGCAATAAATATGCCACGATAAATGCTTTGTAATAAATGACTGACGCTTACAATTTAGAGAATAGATTTTTAGGGAAAACGTTTTAAAAAGGAAGAAAGAAAGGATTATAAACTGACATCTTGCAGCGGATAGCTAATATTAGTAAGAATTTGTTTATTCATGATGCTGCTTTGGATGTCGGCACTTTGACCAAAATAGGCGCGCAGACGTTGCGCCTGAATCATAAAATCCATATGTTGGCGCAAGTCATGGTTAATCAACAAGGATTTTTTCGGCAGCTGTACGCTAATAGTAATGTCGACCCGATGCTGTAACCAAGTGACTTTTATATCAATATAAATGGTTTCAGTGGTCATCCTAATGACGTTCACCAGCATTTTTTCAATCACGCTTTGTAAGGTTAACGCCGTAATCACCATATCATACATAACGTCTTCTTTTGGCAATTGCCAGTTTATTACCAACTTATCTGCCAAGCGGATGGATTCAATAGCCAAGTAATGCTCACACAGGGCAATCTCTTCTTCAAAGCTGATCTCACGCGCGCCATTAAAACTGGCACGAAATAGCGCTGAGACGTGCTGCAATAAAACAGCGGCGCGCTGCGGCTCAGACTCAATCAGCGACATCAAAGTATTGATGGTATTAAAAAAGAAATGCGGCGCTAGGCGAGCTTTTAACACATCATTTTGGGCACTCAATTTTTGCTCAAATGAGTGCTTTAGCGCATTTAGCTCACGATAACGCCTTAAAAAAAACAACAAGGCGGCAACGGTAAATCCGGCGGCTATCACCGTATTAAACACAATGATTGAGATAAAATCCGCCAAGTTATAGTTAAACCAGCCAGCGTTTATCATAATGAGCAAGGCCAACGCGACGGTCACCGCCGTGGCAGTGGTCAAAATGAGTAAAACATACATACTGACGGTCGTTACGCGTAAGCCTTTAAAAACTGGACGTAGATAATCGATGAGATAAAAAGAAGGAATCAAGGCCAAGCTGGTTTGAATGAATCTTGCCATAAACTTGATAATAAACTGCATCTCATTAACCACGCTATGACGATCGACAACCGCCACAAACAGCGACCAAAAAAAGATTGCCAGCAGCCATTGCCAAGGCTTCATCATCTCCATGAGCTTGGGCATAAAAAACTCTAAGCGCTCCGCTAGCAAGGCAACCTCATCATTTGCTATACTTGAGTTCTTATTCTCTTGACTTGTCTTGTACCGATATGAACGCCAACTCTTCAAATAGTATTAATCCTAATTCAAATAAAAATTCATCTACTCCTGATTCTAGCATAGATGCTTCTATAACCAACACTCCTGCGCCGCAAAGCGCTACAAGTGGTCAAGGTCAGCAGATGTGGGGCGGGCGCTTTAGTGAAGCGACTGATAGCTTCGTTGCCGCCTTTACCGCATCCGTCGGCTTTGACCAACGCTTTGCTCGTCACGATATCCAAGGCTCAATCGCCCATGCGACCATGCTGAAAGAATGTGGCATTTTAAGTGCGGATGAGGTTGCGACCATTATCGATGGTTTACAGCAAGTGCTGCGCGAGATTGAAGCCGGTGAGTTTAACTGGTCAATTGCGCTTGAAGACGTGCACATGAATGTCGAATCGCGCTTGACGGATATCGTCGGTGCGGTTGGTAAGAAACTACATACTGGCCGTAGCCGTAACGATCAGGTTGCGACCGATATTCGTCTATGGTTGCGTGAAGAAACCGACAATATCATCGCGCTACTGGTACGTTTGCAAAGCGGATTATTAGATTTAGCCGAACAGCATACCGACACCATCATGCCGGGCTTTACCCATCTGCAAACCGCGCAGCCCGTGAGCTTTGGTCATCATGTGATGGCATGGTTTGAGATGCTCTACCGCGATACCGAGCGTCTGGTCGATGCCCGTCGCCGTATCAATCAGATGCCGCTTGGTAGTGCTGCCCTTGCTGGCACGACCTTTCCGATTGATCGCACCATCACAGCCAAATTGCTAGGTTTTGACGGTATTTGCCAAAACTCTTTAGACGCTGTCTCAGACCGTGACTTTGCCATTGAGTTTACCTCGGCGGCTTCTATCTTAATGATGCATATGTCGCGTATGAGCGAAGAGATTATCCTATGGATGTCAGCGCAATTTAACTTTGTGCAGATACCAGATCGCTTTTGTACTGGCTCATCTATCATGCCACAAAAGAAAAACCCTGACGTGCCAGAGTTAGTACGCGGTAAAGCGGCGCGTGTGTTTGGCCAACTAATGACGCTGCTTAGCCTGATGAAAAGTCAGCCGCTTGCCTATAATAAAGACAACCAAGAAGACAAAGAGCCGCTATTTGATTGCGTCGATACTTTGACGGGTTCGCTACTCGCCTTTGCCGATATGCTGCCGAACATCACCCCAAATAAAGAAAATATGCGCGCCGCCACCATGAAAGGCTATGCAACTGCGACTGACCTAGCCGATTATTTGGTTCGCCGCGGTGTTGCTTTCCGTGATGCTCATGAAGTGGTCGGCAATGCCGTTGCTTTGGGTATTCGCGAGGGTGTTGATTTGAGCGATTTGTCATTGGCGCAGTTGCAGCAGTTTAGCGCTGCTATTGGCGATGATGTTTTTGACTATCTAACGCTAGAAGGCTCATTGGCCGCTCGTGACCATTTAGGCGGTACCGCGCCAAATCAAGTCAAACAGGCAGTGGTTAATGGACGCGCGCGCCTAAAAGCGTTTGCTTAAAAGCCTTTTTAAAGTTGAAGCTAGCAATAAAACTGTGCTTTAGAACCAGCGCTTTTCTCTAACACCCGCCATTGTGCGGGTGTTTTTTTGTCATGCCTGATTTTGCCAGAATTAGATAGATTTGATGTTACCTTCTCTACACCTGATACGCTTTGCTAAATCGTGCAAGCGCGTTATGATAGATGAATACCAATATTCGACACGATAATTTAATACCCCTAATTAATGAGGATTGCCTGATGACTGAGACTTTTAATCCACAAGCCAATACCGTTTTTTGCCGCAAATATAAGCAAGAATTGCCAAAAATGCCGCATCCGCCATTTCCTAATAAAAAAGGTCAAGAGCTACAAGAAACCGTCTCTGACAAAGCTTGGAAAGAATGGCTTGAGCAGCAAACCATGCTGATTAACGAAAACCATCTCAGCATGATGGACCCTGAAGCCAAAAAGTTCTTAACCGAGCAACGCGAGAAGTTTTTGGACAACGAAGACTATGAGCGCGCGCAGGGCTGGACACCAGAAAAATAATACGCACGGTGATTTTATTAATTAAAAAGAATGTCATTAATTGAAAAACTGTCATTGATTAAAAGACAGTGATTACATTAATAACAGCAAGATTGCCTCTCTACTAACAAACGGCAAATGACTAGGCATCATCCCTATAATTTGTTAGTATGAGACTGATTTACAACACTGACAGACTCGGGGTGCGGTGTATGACAAGCTTAGTTTATAAGGTTGTCATACATTCGCTGAGAGATCACCCGCCGAACCTGATGCGGTTAGTACCGACGCAGGGAAGTCTTAAGACTATGTTTTATATACAAAGGGCGCGCAGAAATGCCTTTTTATTATTGCTCATACTTCATGTGCTAGCGTTTTTACGCGGCCATGAGGCAAGCAATAAAAAGCGGCGCCTACCAATCATTTAACAACCGCATTAGATTCATTTTCAATGAAATTTGAATTTAAGAATAGTGCACGTTTTTGATGATTGAATTTGTCTATCTTGCATCGTCTTGCCCCGCAGCTACTGGCGGTGTTGCTTTTATTCAAAAACCAACACGCTAGGACAGCATATGAACCTCACACAAAATACTTCAACTCCTATTGCCAAAACTTCTGACAAAAAAGTCGACGCCCTAAAAACGCCTGCCCATCGTACCGCCAATGATGCTCGCTTTGAAGAAGACGCGCGCGACCTACACCGCATCTTACCCGCTTCTAAAAAAGTCTATATCGAGGGCTCACGTCCTGATATTCAAGTACCGATGCGCGAGATCACCCTTGACCCTACCCCCATACAAGGGGTAAGCGAGTCCGAATGGGAACAAAATCCACCGTTTTATGTCTATGACACCTCAGGCGTCTATACCGACCCTAATGCCACTATTGATTTGACCAAAGGTCTGCCAAAACTACGCGAAGGTTGGATAGCTGAGCGCGGCGATACCGAGCAGCTTGCTGGTTTATCAAGCTCATATGGGCAGGCGCGCGCCCGTGATATCAGTACGGCCAATCTTAAATTTGCGCATATCGACAAACCACGTCGCGCCTTAGCAGGAAAAAACGTCACGCAAATGTACTATGCACGTCGCGGCATTATTACCCCTGAAATGGAATATATCGCCATTCGTGAGACGCAAAAACAGCATGAACTGACCGATATGCGCCAGCATGACGGCGAGAGCTTCGGTGCCAATACGCCAAAAATCATCACCCCTGAGTTTGTCCGTGATGAAGTGGCCGCTGGTCGCGCCATTATCCCCAACAACATCAATCACCCTGAATCTGAGCCGATGATTATCGGGCGTAACTTCTTGGTGAAAATTAACGCCAATATCGGTAACTCAGCGCTCGGCTCATCTATCGATGAAGAAGTGTCAAAAATGACCTGGGCAACACGCTGGGGCGCCGATACTATTATGGATTTATCGACCGGTAACCATATCCATGAGACCCGTGAATGGTTGATTCGCAACTCACCAGTGCCAATTGGTACGGTGCCGATTTATCAAGCCTTAGAGAAAGTCGATGGCGTTGCCGAAGATTTAACTTGGGAGATATTCCGCGATACATTGATTGAGCAAGCCGAACAGGGCGTTGATTACTTTACCATTCACGCCGGTGTACTGCTACGTTATGTACCTCTAACCGCCAATCGCTTGACGGGCATCGTCTCGCGTGGCGGATCTATCATGGCACAGTGGTGCCTTGCCCATCATCAAGAAAGCTTTTTATATACGCATTTTGAAGATATCTGCGAGATTATGAAGCAGTACGATGTGGCGTTTAGCTTAGGCGATGGACTGCGTCCTGGCTGTTTGCAAGATGCTAATGACGAAGCACAGTTTGGTGAGCTACGTACCCTTGGCGAGTTGACCAAAGTCGCATGGAAGCACGATGTGCAGGTGATGATTGAAGGCCCTGGACACGTGGCGATGAACCGTATTAAAGAAAATATGGACTTGCAGCTTGAGCTATGTAGCGACGCGCCTTTTTATACTTTAGGGCCATTAACCACTGATATTGCGCCTGGTTATGACCATATCACCAGTGCCATTGGGGCGGCAATGATTGGCTGGTTTGGCACAGCGATGCTCTGTTATGTGACGCCAAAGGAGCATCTCGGTTTGCCCAATAAAAAAGACGTCAAGGACGGCATCATCACTTATAAAATCGCCGCTCATGCTGCCGACCTTGCTAAAGGCCATCCGGGTGCACAGGCACGTGACAATGCTTTGTCCAAAGCGCGTTTTGAGTTCCGCTGGGATGATCAGTTTAATCTGGCGCTCGACCCTGATACGGCGCGTGAATATCATGACGAGACGCTACCAAAAGACGCCCATAAGTCGGCGCACTTTTGCTCGATGTGTGGTCCTAAATTCTGCTCGATGAAAATCACTCAAAACGTGCGCGAGTATGCTAAAGGTTTAGATGCAAAAGAGAATCTAAGCGCAGACGTCATGAGCGCAACTGAGATTGCGCAAGGTATGGCAGAGATGACTGAGAAATATAACAAAGAAGGACGTCAATTGTATAAAGAGGTTTAAGCGATTAACGTTGATCCTTAAAACGTTGACCCTTAATTCACAAAAAAGCGCTACTCATAAGTAGCGCTTTTTATTGCAAACAGTTTTATCTTTATAGTAGATTAAATCTTTGATGCTTCGTAAATCTCTTTAATAGAAGTATTAATCGTATCAGCAAACTCTGCGTCGCTTTGTTGCTTACTTAAGCCCTCAGTAAAAGCGCGCGAGAAGCTCGCAATCATACCGGGATTTTTCTTCAATTTTTCGCAGGCGTCATGACGACTGTAACCGCCAGATAGCGCAACGACTTTTAGCACTTTTGGATGTTCAATCAGCTCTTGATAAAATCCGTCTTCTTCAGGCAAAGTCAGTTTTAGCATCACTTGATGATCATCGTCTAAAAACTCAAGATTGTGCAAAATACTGGTTTTAAGGATGATTTCGCAGTCATGCTTTTTGCTACTGTTGATATCCACTTCTGGCTCAACAATCGGCATAAAACCTTTAGAGAGAATTTGCTTTGCGACATCAAACTGCTGCTGGACGACAAGCTCGATACCATCGACACTTGGCTCATAAATGACTGAGCGCATCTTGGTGCCAAATACCGGATAATTTTTTGCCTTATCCAACAACAAGTCTAGATTTGGCATCGGACGCATCACCTGTACGCCGTTCATGTGTTCAGCCAAACCCTTATCTACCTTTAAAAACGGTACGATATTTTTATCTTCCCATAGGTAATTGGCGGTCGGTTTGCCATTAACCTCGCGCTCCATGGTATCTTCAAATAAAATCGCCCCGAGTACACGCTCATTATCAAAGGCATCACAAGTCATGATACGGGTGCGCATTTCATGCACCAAATCAAACATCGCTTCATCATTGTCATAAGCATCGCCGCTGACGCCATAGTTCTCTAATGCTTTTGGCGTGCTGCCACCACTTTGGTCAAGCGCGGCGATAAATCCTGAGCCATTTTTTATATGCTGTAGTTGTTTTTCGTATTCCATTGAATGGGTATCCTATCCTAATTAATAAGGGTCAAACGTTATTATAATAAGTCAATCAGCCCTCAACCGTGTGAGCCTGACTGTCAATTACCTTATCATAGGACATGCCACCTGCCTATTGTTGATAAGTTAAAATTTTGCCTATTTCACAGTGGCGAGATTAAAGCAAAAACAATACCGCTACACAGCCAATCGCCAATAATAAACCGACGATATTGATATGATTAAGGCGCTCTTTAAATACGCCTACTCCAATTAAAGTTGCTACTGCAATCACGCCGACGTTCATGCCTGTAAAGACGATACTTGGCGACTCAGACAATACTTGATGGGCGCGTATATAAGCATATATATTGCCCATATTGAGCGCGCCAAGTAATAATCCTGCGCTAAGGGCATTGCTCTGCCAGCGCACGCGAGTGCTAAGCAGGTAAACGAGCAGCAGCAAACCTGCCAGCCCAAAGGTCACAAATAAGGTTAAAGGAAACGCCGCGCCTTGTTTGGCAACTTGTTTGAATAAAATATCAATCACGCCATAGCCTAGCCAAACGCCAAACAACCAGAGTGGCGTCTGCTTTGCTTGGCTATTTATAAGCCCATGCTGCGGACGATAAACCAAAGCACCAAGCGCCAAAAACCCTAACAACAGACCAAATATGCGCGTACCCGTCAGTACTTCGCCAAATAATAAAAATGCAGCAACGATAGGAATGATAAGCGATAAACGCTGAGCAGCATCGGTTGCTACCATCCCGACCGATTCAATCGCCCGCCCAAGGATAATAAACACTGCTGGCAACAAGATACCAAGCGCAATAATGATGCCCCAGGCATTGCCAAGTGCGCCGATACTACTAACATCTGGTTTTAATAACAGCCAAGTTAATAGAAATGCCACGGGATATCCCGCCACGATGGTTTGGCGAATATCGATATTTTTTTGGCGTAATATTTTTAAAAGTACGGAAACAGCGACGCTACAGAGCACCGCTATCGTTAAATACATCATCAACTTTATCCTTGTTAAGTCGCAACTTTGCGCGTTTATTATTTTTATATGAGTAAAAAATACTTATTCATTAGCTGATTTCTCGTTTACTAAAACGTATAAATAAAGGAAAGCAATAAACTAAAAGAAAAATGGAATGTAACAAAATATTTCACCTGCAGCAATCTAATTATTGTGCGCTTGATTGTTCAGCTTACAATTAGCATGCAAGCATGAGGACGAATTTTGTTAAAATAACCAGCAATCCTAATAACAAAAGTAACGATTCACGATAGCGCTTAACGGCGTTTATCTTGGCGTACTGCTATGAATGCTCCCTGACTGCCTATGAATGCTCTATTTCGATTTTTTGAAACTCGTCTGCCCGCCTTTCCTGAGACGCCTATGCCGCTGCCCTCGCCGCGTGAAGGTATGCTCAAATTTATGTGGGCATGTACCAAAGGGCTACGCGGTTGGTTATTGCTATTTATGATTTTGTCCGCTGGCATCGGTATCTACGAGGCCATGCTATTTGCGTGGATTGGCAATATCGTCGATTGGCTTGGCGTTTATACGCCGCAAAATCTGTGGGCAGAAAAAGGCGATATGCTGCTTTTGATACTGGCCGTGATGATTTTAAGTCCGCTTTGGATTGCACTATCGTCATTTATTCATTTCCAAACCTTGCAAGGCGTCTTCCCGATGCAGATGCGCTGGCGTTTTCATCAGCGTATGCTTGGGCAATCGATGCAGTTTTATCAAGACGAGTTCTCAGGTCGCGTCTCTGCTAAAGTGATGCAAACGGCGTTGGCGGTGCGCGATACCGTGATGACGGTCACTGACATGTTTATGTACGTCGCCGTTTACTTTATTACTTCTGGCATTATTTTATTTAATTTAGACAGCTTATTATTGATTCCATTTATTGTGTGGTTTGTCTTGGTATGGCTGGCGATGTGGTATTTTATTCCCAAACTTAAACAAACGGCGATTGTACAGGCCGATGCTCGCGCGTTAATGACGGGCCGCATCACTGATGCGTATGCCAATATCATGACGGTCAAACTGTTTAGCCACTCGCGCCGCGAGCTCGATTATGCCAAAAATGCCATGGGACAGTTTTTAGGTACGGTCCATGCGCAAATGCGCTGGGTCAGCTACCTTGAGGTATCAACCCACCTAATCAGTGTGATTTTGGTCAGTAGTACGGCCGGTATCGGAATTTATTTATGGCAACAAAGCGCTGTTGGTGTTGGGGCAATTGCCGCTGCCACGGCGATGGCGCTGCGATTAAATGGCCTGACGCGCTGGATTATGTGGCAAACTGCTAGCCTGTTTGAAAGTATCGGGACGGTACAAGACGGGATGCGCACATTATCTGCGCCGCAAACCATCGTTGATAAGCCAAATGCCGCTATCCTTAAAGTCAGCGATGGTCGTATCGTTTTCGACCATGTTGATTTTAGTTATGAAGGCGAAGACGATGCCACAGGTTTAAACAAGCATAAATCAGACAAGCCTCTAGATAACACGCATGAAGATGCTGTTATTCCTGCTGCGGATTCTGCTGCGGGAACTTCATACGCCAAGCTATTAGATAACTTTTACTTAGATATCAAACCGGGTGAGAAAATCGGTTTGGTTGGGCGTTCAGGCGCTGGTAAATCAACTTTGGTTAATCTACTCCTGCGCTTCTTTGATGTTGATAAAGGGAAAATCTATATCGACGGGCAAGCGATTGACGAAGTTACCCAAGAATCGCTGCGTCAGCAAATCGGTATGGTCACCCAAGATACCTCGTTATTGCACCGTACTGTGCGCGAAAATATCGCTTACGGTCGTCCTGACGCAACCGATGAGGAAATCATTACAGCTGCTAAGCAAGCGCAAGCGTGGGACTTTATCAAAGATTTATACGATGATAAAGGCAATACCGGTCTTGATACCCAAGTCGGCGAGCGCGGCGTTAAGCTCTCGGGCGGTCAACGTCAGCGCATCGCTATCTCACGCGTGATGCTAAAAAATGCGCCGATTTTGTTACTGGACGAGGCGACCAGTGCACTTGATTCTGAGATTGAATTTGCCATTACCGAAAGCCTAAACGATATCATGACCGGCAAAACTGTGATTGCGATTGCGCATCGATTATCGACCATTGCCGCGCTAGATAGATTGGTGGTCATGGATAAAGGCCGTATCATCGAGCAAGGCAGTCATGATGAACTACTGGCGTTAAATGGCGTTTATGCGCGTTTATGGCAGCGTCAAAGTGGCGGCTTCTTAGGTGAAGACAACTAATTGAAAACTAACAATAAAATGTAAGATAACGGTTAAAAAACCGCCACAAGGAAGTGTGATTTTTATGGAAACTTTTACCAAACGTATTAATATCAGTGGCAAGCAAGCGCGCTATTATGATTTAGAGCAGTTGAACCAAGCTGTAAATCACGCAGACAAACCAAACCACCATAAACGCCCACCTGCCCATTTTTATGGCGGCAATAGTTTCACTGTTGGTACTTATGCGCCATTGTTAAATGAGCTCGCAACAGAGTTTGATTTATCGGCATTAGCGCTACGTGGCTATTGGTATGACAAACCGCAAGCGCCGCGTCTGACCCGCGAGCAAGATGCCGATATACTGATTGAGTTTTTGGAAAAAACTCAAGACGCCCCTATCGTGGGGATCGGGCATTCGCAAGGCGCAACAGCGACCGCCATAGCAGCAGCGAAACGTCCCGATTTATTCTCGCAGTTATATCTTATCGAGCCTGTCACCTTTACTAAAAAACAAGCAACGCTTTATAACTTACTACCGCGCAAGATATTGCTAAGCCGTGAACCTTTTAAAAGCACCCTAACCAAGCAGGTTACATGGGCAAGTATCGATGATTATTATGAGCATTTGCGCGCACAACGGGCTTATAAACGTATCAGTGATGAGCACTTAAAAGTATTTGCTGAGCAAAGTTTGACGGCCAATAATAATGGCAGCTATAGCTTGATGTTTGCCCCCGAGCAAGAGCTTGCCAATTATTTTGGTGCGCCTCATATCGATGCAGCATTAAAAAAACTGCGCTGCCCTTATACCTTAATCACCGGCAAACCAACTTTGTTTATCAATGATAAAGTACGCAAACAATGGCAAGGATTTGTTCCCGCAGATAGCATTATATCTTTGCCAGATTACGGTCATCTTTTGCCAATGGAAGCACCTGAATTGTGCGCGCAAATTATTAATGAACATTATGAGAGCAATAAATAAGCCGAGCGATATGGAATGTAGGATATACGGAATATGAGCGATGAGCGACCTTTTTGCCCCTGCACCGACCGATAATTTATTGCCTTATGATGGCAAGGTAAATGATTTAGGAATCGTGATTGACTATCCAAGTGCCCTATATTATGCCTTGTTGACGACGCTGCCTTGGCAATCTGATATCGTCACTTTATTTGGTAAGACCCACGTCACCACTCGGCAAATAGTATGGATGGGCGACAGCGCTGCCAGTTATCAATATTCTGGGCACAGGCGGCAAGCCATTGCATGGACAGACTCGGTGTTTCATGTGAAACATCATATCGAGCGGCAACTATTAAAAATCGGAGTTAATGCCAACTTTAATTCTTGTTTGCTAAATTACTATCCGACTGGCGACGATGGTATGGGGTATCATGCCGATGATGAGAAGGAGCTTGGCGAGCAGCCGATTATCGCCTCTTTGTCACTCGGAGCGACGCGCAAGTTTGTCTTGAAGCATAAAAAAACTCAAGATAAAGTCGAGCTTTATCTTGAGTCCGGTCAGCTTATCGTCATGCATGGTGAGACGCAAAAATATTGGAAGCATACTGTCACTAAGACAAAAACAGTTTTAGAGGGACGTATTAGCTTAACCTTTAGGCAAATGATATTAGGTTAAGCGGGTTTGGCTTAATTTAAGCAACTCTGCCTTAGCTTGCTTTGAGCACAATCTTGCCAAAGGTATCGCCTTTTTCTAGCTCGCGATGGGCAGTAACTACTTCAGATAATGGATAAGTTTGCTGAATTTGTAAAATTAGCGTGCCATCAGCGACATCTTGTAAAACCTTTGCCATATCTTCGCCATTTGGCTTTACCGCGTAGCCGTCGACGCTCAAGTTTTTATTACTACCGGCAGCTTTTAGTTTATCAACCCAAATGGTCGGTAGCACTTTAACGCGACCACCAGATTTGAGTGTGCTCAAAGCACGCACGCCGGCATCGTCACCGACCAAGTCCATCAGTACATCGGCTTGTAAGTCAGGAAAATCTTGGTCTTTGGTATAATCAATCCAACCTGCCAACTTGCTTTTATCTATCAAATCGTCAAGTTTGGCGTATTTTTCTGGTGAGCAAATAAGCGTGACTTTGATATTATCTGACGCT
This sequence comes from Psychrobacter communis, assembly GCF_014836505.1. Lineage (NCBI taxonomy): Bacteria > Pseudomonadati > Pseudomonadota > Gammaproteobacteria > Moraxellales > Moraxellaceae > Psychrobacter > Psychrobacter communis. Next base: position 20,986 of record NZ_JACSQR010000013.1, on the reverse strand, counting down.
ACCTTTTTCAGCAAAAACTGAATCGCTAAATGTCCAACGCCGCCCGCTGGCGCGTTTATCACCACGTGTTCACCGTCTTTAATGTCGGCAAATTCTACAAACTGTAGCGCCGTTTGCCCGATACAAGGCAATGCTCCTGCTTGCTCTAATGTCACCGCCTGTGGTACTTTTGCCAGTAAATCAGCATCGACCGCCACGTATTCAGCGTAGCAGCTGCCATCAAAACTAAGGGCCGCGACGTCATCTCCAATCATAAATTTATCGCTATTACTTTTGACCACTATCCCTGCAACATCAAAGCCTAAAATAGCGGGCTCGCCTTTATCAAAGTTATTTTTTTGAATCGCATCGGCGCCCCAGCCTTTACCTTGACGGGTTTTATAATCGACGGGATTGATACCGGCATAAGCGACTTGTATTAATACTTGGTTGTCCTTTAATTCAGGAATAGCCACGCCGTCTTGATATGTCATGACTTCAGGTTCGCCAAACTCGCCTATCTGTACGGCGTGCTGCGTCGTTGGTAGGTGTTTATCAGACATGATTTTTCATCCTTGTATTATTCTAATTTCTCTTTTTCGGCTAGTTTCTTACTTGTTATCCATTAACTGATAACAGCAATTCATAACAATGCTAACTCTGTACTTAGCGGCAAATGATCCGATAGTGTTGACCAAGGCTTACCGGTATGCACCCAGGCGTCTTTTACCCTTAGATTGCGCACATAGATGCGGTCTAGACTGAGCACAGGCAGTTTTGCTGGAAAAGTCGGTAGCAATTTGCCATGACAATGCTTAAAAGCTTCGGTCATCCCTAAGCTTGAAGCGAGCCTGTCACAAGACATTTTTTTCCAATCATTAAAATCACCTGCCAAAATCAGCGGCTGATCGGCAGCAATCTCATTACGCACATAATTGGAGATGGCTTCGTACTGCTTGATACGGTCGCGCTCAAAGAGGTTTAAATGGGCGCATAACACCACCACTGGCATCTCCCACCCTAGCGGCTGCACTTCACAGTGCAAGACACCGCGCTGCTCAAGTTTATTCACCGTAATATTGACGTTATGTTTTGGGTCTAGCGGAAAGCGACTCAACACCGCATTGCCATGATGACCGTTTTCATACTCTGAGTTTTTGCCATAGCTGTTTTGCAGTTGCAGATATTCACCAAACCATTCGTGCTGTGATTGGTCGGGGTATTCGTTATATTGCATATTGCGCTTGAGGTTTTGCCCCTGCACTTCTTGCAGGCAAAGAATGTCTGAGCCGATGATATCAAGCGCTTGGGCGATACCCTGTATCTTCACTTGGCGATTCATCGGCGACATGCCTTTATGAATGTTGTAGCTGGTTAAAACAAAAGAGGTGGTATTAGTCATAAATTTATCAGTTATAAACTCAATATGGATAGCGTAAGGGTGAACAGCGTTTTATTAAAAACTTATCAAATGACACCGGTCATCAGATAAACATGAACCTAGGTTATTATAAAAAAGAGCATTGATTCATATCGAACCAATGCTCCCATATTATACCTAAGTCGTAACGATGGCTAACTCATTAACGAATAGCAGCTATCAATTAATAGCGCGTTACCAGAGCAATTGGCTGATCTTCACCCATCAGCTCCTGCGGCATGAATACGGCTTTGCCACCGTTATGAATGACGTGTTCGATGATTTCACCAACCGCATCATCAGTCACGCCTTGGGCAGTCGCATCATCAGCCATGCTTAAAGTCTGCGCCGCTTCATCGATCATAGCCGGTTGCATGTAACCGCGACGAACATATAAAGTCTCGCCAACCCCTTGGAAGGCGCTGCGGTACACTTCTTGTAAATCCGTTTGCAGCATATTGGCACCGCGCGCTTTGTCAATTTCACCCATAGCGGCTTGATGTAATGACGAGCGATAATTTTCAACCGCTTCTTGTACGCTATCAATGATATGCTGCGCGCTGCCTTCTTCCAAATTGGTGGCATTTGAAACGGTAGCAATAATATTATCTGGACGATCACAAACATCTTTATAATAACCGATATTTTTGGTATCCCCAACGATGACTAAAGGCATTTTATGCTCGCCCCATAGCTCTTGTACGCTCTTATCTACTTGGTTAAAGAACTCTTTTAGATAGCTACTCTCGTTATTTGCTGAGCGATCAGAGCCTGCATTACCCGTTGTATATAAACCATTATTTTCTACAGGAAACGGAATATTTTCCATATTGTTTTGTGCATCAGTATCTTGATCAAACTCCTTGACCACACGGTCGTTAGACGCTTCAATCAAGCGCGCCTTATCACGGGTTAATACTACCGTATAATAATGCACGGCGCTGGCCATATCACGCACCAAATCACGCGTTGCAAATCTATCAGAGATGATCACGCGCTCTTTGGTATCAATAGGCATACGGACGATTTGAGCATCGTCAGTGCTAGCAAATATGGCTAAGGTATCTAAGTTATAGTTGTGATTTAGGTCACTGGTTTTATTTTTGATATTTTCTAAAATAGAGGTGGCGGTACTTTTGTCGTACTCGTTATTTAGGCGCTCTTCGACGACTTTTAATTGGTTTTTTAGGGCGATAGGATCCTTTTGATTGTCAGGATGCTCACGGTGGGTTTTGACAAAAATACTGACCGCTGGATTGGCTTTGGTCTCACGTAGACTTTTAAGAGTTGCTTTCATAAATACTGCTCCTTATCTTATTATGATTGGTTGGTATTGCAAAATTGTCTTAGAATTTGAAAATTATTTTTAATAACTGCCTTGTATTTAATTTATTATATTAAGTCCTTGTATTACTAAGATGCTAACAACTTGTCCTCACTCCCTGTAGGGTTAATTTGCAAGTAAATGATGACGCTTTGTAAGTGAAACTTAGCTAACTATCGGTCATATCGATAATTAGCGCCGGGTTATTATCCAATTGGACATTTCTAAAAATCCCATTTGTAAAATGAACACTCTAAAACCAATTATAACGCTGGCTTGTATTTCAACCGCGTCATACCCATCTTTTAGATAACCTTTACTTTAAATTACGTCTTAAATAACGTTCATAGCACTTTATCTAAATCATAATAATTTATTCATTACTAACAGACCTTGACTAACAGACATTGGATACCTTTCTTTATGAACTCTATTGCTCCAGATTTACACCTTGTTGATTTTTCCAGTACCACACCTGATGCCTTACAAAGCCAGGTCATCAGTGCTATCGATGCTGCCAACCGTTTTTTAGATGAGATGTCGGCAGATAGCAATCTTAGCACTGAGCAGGCATTGGCAGAGGTGATGAGCTTTGACCATATAAACCTGGCGTTAGATCGTAGTTGGGGGATTTTGTCGCATCTTAATAGCGTTATGAGTAGCGATGAGATTCGTCATGTCCATCATGAATTGTTGCCCAAGCTGTCTGCTTATGGCACGCGTGTTGGTCAGCATCAGCCGCTATTTAGTCGCTATCAAACGATCGTCAATGATCAGGCTTTCTTTGCTGCTCTAGAACCTGCGCGGGCGCGAGCGATTGAGCTTGCGCTGCGTAGCTTTGAGCTATCAGGCGTTGCGCTACCCAAAGCTGAACAAGAAACCTTTGCTGCTATTCAAAGTGAATTGTCGACTTTATCAGCGACGTTCTCAGACCATATCTTGGATGCTACTCAGGCGTATGCCTTACCGCTTGAACAAGGCCAATTAGCAGGGTTAACTGAGAGTGGTTTGGCGCTATTAGCGGACGCAGGTGAACAGTATAAAGCGCGTGAGCTTGCCAGCGGTACGCTCACTCAAGCACAAATTGATGCGTTGCCGACGCCTTATTATGTGGCAAGCTTAAATATTCCTGTTTATCTTGCCGTCATGACCCATGCCGATGATCGCAATCTACGCGAGACGCTGTACCATGCTTATGTGACCCGCGCCTCTGAGTTTGATGCGCATACCAATGCCAAAGGTGAAGCGCTCAATAATGCCGATATCATGGGCCAAATTCTGCAATTACGCGCGCAAAAGGCCAAGTTATTAGGCTTTGATAACTATGCAGAAGTGTCACTGTCGACCAAAATGGCAGATAGCGTTGTAGAGGTTGAAACCTTTTTACGCGATTTAGCCGCGCAAGCAACCCCAGCCGCTAAGCAAGACTTAGCGCAGTTGCAAAAGTATGCGCAGGCTTATGGTATTAATGACTTGCAGCCATGGGACAGCGCTTATATTGCCGAAAAAGTAAAACAGAGCGAGTTTAGTTTATCGCAAGAGGAGATACGTCCTTATTTCCCACTACCGAAAGTGATTAGCGGATTATTTACGATCGTTGAGCGCTTATACGGTATCAAGGTACAAGAGCACAGTGAGTCTGTGTCGCGCTGGCACGATGACGTACGTTTTTATCAATTATTTGACGCCGATGATCACTTGCTTGGTGGCTTTTACTTTGATTTATTTGCTCGTAGCGGCAAACGCGGCGGCGCGTGGATGAGCGGTTTTCAATCACGTTATACCTATACGGAGCAAGACCATCAGCAGCTACCGGTCTGCTTTATGGTCGGCAACTTCACCCCTGCCCTCGATGGTAAACCAAGCCTATTGACTCACGATGAAGTACTCACTTTGTTTCACGAATTCGGTCACGGTTTGCACCATTTACTCACCCAAGTCACCGTTAGTGATGTCGCTGGTGTCAATGGCGTTGAGTGGGACGCGGTCGAATTGCCCAGTCAATTTATGGAAAACTGGGCGTGGGATGCCGAAGGGATTGCTTTAATAAGTAGCCATGTTGAAAGCGGCGAACCCTTGCCAAAAGACAAACTTGCCGCCCTACTAGCGGTCAAAAACTTCCAAAGCGGCATGCAAACCTTACGTCAAATCGAGTTTGCGCTTTTTGATTTATTGATTCATGCGCACACACCAGCCCTTAATTATGAAGGTATCTTGGCGACGCTAAACGCCGTGCGCGATGATATTGCGATTATGCAGACACCGGATTATAACCGTTTTGCTAATGGCTTTAGCCATATCTTTGCTGGGGGTTATGCCGCCGGTTATTACTCATATAAATGGGCGGAGCTTTTATCTGCCGATGCGTTTAGTAAGTTTGAAGAAGAAGGTATTTTTAACCCAACCACAGGAAAAGCCTTCCGCGAGACTATTTTATCAGTCGGTGGTAGTTTCCCTGCTAAGACCAATTTTGAGAACTTCCGAGGTCGCAGCGCCAGTATCGATGCTTTACTACGGCATAGTGGTTTTGACAATACTAAAAATGACGTTGCTAAAAATGACGTTGCTAAAGCCAATGTTCAAACGACGCGCGAGGTCATCTAAATGCGCTATCAATCATCAACGCCAAAGCGCCGGTTTTTAGCAGGCGTTCGCTGCCCTAAATGTCAGGCGATGGATGCAGTGATGCAAGTAAATATCGTCACACCCGAACCTGACGAATACATCGAATGTACGCAGTGCGGACATACAGAGCGCCGCCCCGATCCCGATACTATCAGTGCTAAGAACCATTTAGAGGACCAGATCGCGCGTGATGCGATGTCGACTGGTACCAGTGGGACAGTCAAATTCAAGCCATAAGCAATAAAAGCTGTATCGTCAAGTCCTAATGACACTTAGCCTATCTACCAATAGATAGGCTTTTTATTTTGAGTTTGCTATAGTATGCCTACTTATATTTTTGACATAAATCGACCATTGTATGAATAAAAAACAAACACCGCCTTTATCAGTTAAACCATTAAAAAAACAACCAGTGAAACAACGCAATAAATGGTGGCCAATTGTCATACTAGCTGTTTTCTTAATTGGCTACTTGGTTTGGAAAAACAATTCGCTAGACACTGAAAAGGCGCCGATCGAAAGCACAACACCTACTGCCGAGTCTATTGAGCAAAATAACGCTGCGCAAGCAGATACCACCTCATTAGATGATGGTGAACTAACTTTGGATAGCGATAGCTCGATAAGTACAAACAGCCAAATCCCTGATCCCGACGCTATTCTAAATGCGCCCTTGCCGGAAAATGATAGTTTAGCAAAAGAAGAAATAGATCGCTTAGAAGATGAGCGTCAGCGCTTAGCAGAACAAGAGAAGCTGGCAGCGGAACAGTTGGCAATGAATAAGCAGCTGACAGAGATGAAAGAAGAGCAAATCGCCCTCCTGGAGGAGCAAATTGCCCAATTAGAAGCTGCTGAAAGCGCGAAAAACAGTGTAAAATAATATTCATTTCACAAAGGGGCAGATAGATAAATGGCAAGTCTACAACTTACTCACGCCCCTATTTTAAATAGCAGCGCCCAATTGCTGGTATTGCCAGTGAATAACGCCGGTATTCTGTTAGACCCTATCCTTACGCGCAGCAAAAACTTATATCCTGATAACTACCAACATTACTTTCGTGCCTGCCGCGAGGGTAGCCTAATGGTTGGTAGCTGTTTGATGCATAAACGCGCACGTGAGCAAGCTGGGCTTGGCGTCAGTAGCAACGGTAGCCAACCAAGTTATATTGCCAACCTCGTGATATCGGATCATCCCTATCATTCACCGAGGGTAAGTTGGCTAAGCGCAGCTCTAGTCGATTTACAACAGCAACTTATCCCGCTTATCCGTTATCAAGGTATACGTAGGATTGCCTTGCTAGCGCGCCCACTTATTGCTCATTATTCGCAAAAAAATTCTGCTCAAAATAATATTGCTGATAACGCTGAAATGACAACGTCTATTGCTTTAGACTGGCATAGCGATATCTTGCCGCTCATCAACCAGCATTTGCAAGATTTACCAAAGCTGCATATCGATATCCACCTTCCTAAAGATATCAGCATATAAATCATTTTCTCCCTATCCTCACCTTTTTGAAGACATAAAAAAACCGCCTTGTTTGCTAATATCAGCAACCAAAGCGGTTTTTTTTATCTAACTAATTCAAAAAACGCGAATTAGCTTTGCTCGATACCTTTCATGGTCAGCTTAATACGACCACGGTTATCAACGTCTTGTACCAATACGCTGACGGTTTGACCTTCTTTTAGATAGTCAGAAACATTTTCTACGCGCTCATCGGCGATTTGCGAGATATGTACGAGGCCATCGGTGTTTGGCAAGACGTTAACGAAAGCACCGAAGTCAACGATACGCGCAACCGTACCTTGATAAGTTTTACCAACTTCTACTTCTGCGGTAATGGCTTCAATTTTGCCGATAGCCGCTTTGGTTGCTGCTTTGTTTTCACCAAAAATACGAATCGTACCAGCATCATCGATATCAATAACTGCGCCAGTTTCTTCGGTTAGCTGACGAATCGTTGCGCCACCTTTACCAATCACATCGCGGATTTTTTCTGGGTTGATTTCGATGACCGCATAGTTAGGCGCATGAGCGTTGATTTCCGTACGGCTTGCAGGCAATACTTTGTTCATCGCTTCTAGGATATGAATACGACCAGCATGGGCTTGCTTAAGCGCTTGCTCCATAATGTCTGGGGTAATGCCTTCGATTTTAATATCCATCTGTAGCGCGGTGATACCATCTTTTGTGCCTGCTACTTTAAAGTCCATATCGCCAAGATGATCTTCATCACCTAGGATGTCAGACAATACCGCAAAGCGCTCGCCTTCTTTTACCAGACCCATTGCGATACCCGCAACTGGTGCTTTTAGTGGTACGCCAGCGTCCATCAATGCCAAGCTTGCGCCGCAAACCGAAGCCATTGAAGAGGAACCATTTGATTCGGTGATTTCAGATACTACACGAATCACGTACGGGAAGCGTTCGCTATCTGGCAGCATCGCTTCAACACCGCGGCGCGCTAGGCGACCATGACCGATTTCACGGCGTTTTGGCACACCTTCACGGCCGGTCTCACCAACTGAGAAATGTGGGAAGTTATAATGCAACATGAAATGGTCACGAATCGTACCAGCCAATGAATCAATCATGTTTACATCACGGGTGTTACCAAGCGTGGTGGTTACTAATGCTTGCGTCTCGCCGCGGGTAAATAATGCTGAACCATGGGTATATGGTAATACGCCTACTTGTACATCTAGCGCACGAACGGTTTCAAGATCACGGCCATCGATACGCGGCTTACCTGACAAGATATTGTCACGAACGGTGCGGTATTTTAACTCTTCATAAATTTCTTTTAATTCAGATACCGTATCGTTATACGTTTCTGCTTCGGCGTCACCTGCCAATGCTTCGATGATCGCTTGTTTGATTTCGTCAAGTTTGCTATAGCGCTCTTGCTTATTGGTAATAGTATAAGCATCAGCCACTTGCTCACCAAACTGCGCTTTCATGCTGGTTTCTAACGCTTGATCGCGAACAGGCGCGGTATATTGCTGCTTAGCGGTACCAACCTCTTCTGCCAATGACGCGATATTATCAATGACGATTTGCTGCTGCTGATGACCGTATAAAACCGCACCTAACATTTGGTCTTCAGACAATTCTTTCGCTTCTGATTCAACCATCAATACTGCAGATTTGGTACCCGCAACCACCAAGTCAAGGTCGCTGTCTTTAAGCTGCTCAAGCGTTGGGTTAAGGACATATTCGCCATTGATAAAGCCAACACGCGCTGCTGCTACCGGACCATTAAATGGCGCATCAGAAATAGCCAGCGCTGCTGAAGCACCGATGAGTGCCGCGATATCTGCTGACTGAGTTTTATCAGACGAGACAACCGTTGCCGTAATTTGAATTTCGTTCACATAGCCTTCAGGGAATAGCGGACGAATCGGACGGTCAATCAGACGCGACGTTAAGGTTTCATTTTCGCTGGCACGGCCTTCACGTTTACCATATGCACCTGGAATTTTACCAGCCGCATACATTTTTTCTTGATAGTTGACGGTCAATGGAAAGAAGTTTTGACCTTCTTTAGCATCCGACTTTACTACTGCCGCTACTAGGACAGTCACGCCGCCCATGTGAACCAAAATAGAGTTTGCTTGACGCGCGATACGGCCCGTTTCAATAACGACCTGCTGGTCGCCGTACTGGAATTCACGCTTAATGGTATTAAACATTGTCATATAATTTTCCTAATATTGACTGACGAAAGGGATATCAGCATTATAAAAAGCTGATATCTGTCATTAAAAATTCTTGGTAACTGGTTACTCGTGATTGGCTACTAATTGACGTTAACATAATTGGAAACTGGGTCGATTAGAGCAATTTTGTTACCTATTTATTTGATACCTTTATTTAAATAACGATTTCACGTTATTTGCTGACTAAAATCTGCTTTGCTAGCCACTGTTTGATAAATAATACTCATCACGCTAAACCTTATAAATAATTAATCGAGCGCGAATACTACTCTCAAACTCATAAGGCATTATTTTACAGTGATTTATAGCCATTGACCAATGAAATGCCAAACTGTCTGTTTGCGCATTACCGTTATAAGCATTTCAGTATAAAAAAGTCGGTTAAAATAGGAGTTTGTCACATTAAACGTATGCCGCTAAGGGATAATTTTTTAACAGTCAAACTCATATAAATACGCATAAAAAAACGGCGTGAAACTATTCCACACCGTCTTTAGAGAAAATCTATTTTATCGAGCTTAGCAAGCAAATACCAAGTGGCTTAGCAAAAAATTTAAAATGCTGCCATATTAGCGCATAATCTTTTTTGGTCGCCATTGGTACTATTACTACCAAATTAACGACGTAGACCTAATTGGCTAATAAGGGTGGTATAACGACCAAGGTCTTTACCTTTTAAGTAGTCAAGCAGTTTACGACGCGTGTTAACCATACGGATAAGACCACGACGGCTATGATGGTCTGCTTTGTGCTCTTTAAAATGGTTCTGTAAATCGTTGATACGAGCACTCAATAGTGCTACTTGAACTTCTGGAGAACCAGTGTCATTTTCGCCACGTTGGTATTGAGCAATGATTTGTTCACGATCAGAATTGGTTAGCATAAATCTCTCCGGCAATGCTAAATGTACTAAGATACTTTCAATTTAAAGCATCTAGGCACAATAGAATAAAAAATAAAAAGTTTAACCGTCATTCAGGACAACCCTGCATTACTAGAGTTGACCTAGTGTACGACAAACTTATCAATTAGAACGTTTAGTTAAGAATAAAGCGAAAATTAAACGTGACAGCGATTATAACAAAAAACTGCTGAACTAGCAGCAGTTTTTATAGTAGTTTTACAATTTTTGCAGAGAAAAATTGATTAAGGTCTAAATTTATAAGACTGACGTTTTATCAACTATTTATCATTCTTAACGTCGTCCTGCGTAGCATTACCGCCAAGCTCATTATCTTCAAGAGGAGCCGTCGTTGCTTCCGCTAAACTATCTGGAATATTATCTTCTTTAGGATTGATATCTTCGGCTTGTTGTTTAATTTTTTTCTCTTGCGCGTCCATGTTGTCTTTTGAGTCGGTCATAAATACTCCTAGTTATCATTATTTTTCTACCAATTAATTTATCAATCATTAGTAAATTTAATAAAGTATAAGATTAACTATTTTTCTTCTTTAGCATTTTTTAAATTATCAGCAATACGGTCTGCAGCCGCTTCAGTATCTTCTGTATGATTGTCTTCTGTTTGACCTTTTAGGGCAGCAGTTGCTGATTCTGAACGTTGTTGCTCAAGCTTGGTATCATTCGGATTAGGATTTGACATAATAATTTCCTTTTTTGTAGTTATGAATTCTGTAGTTATGATTTTAAAGTTATGGTAATTTCGTAAAGTCAATATAAATAAATCGTTAATAAATAGTAGCTGTTTCTTTTAGGTAATCTATAAAATTTAATTGGTTTATTAATCTAAGATAACGCTTTATCAATAGCAGCCACAAAATCGTTAATGTCATCTGGATTACGTGAGGTGATTAGATTGCCGTCCACTTGCACGCTTTTATCTACAAAATTTGCACCAGCATTTTCTAAGTCTGTCTGTAACGAGTGATAAGCTGTCAAAGTTTTGCCTTTAGCAATACCTGTATTAATCAATACCCAAGGCGCGTGGCAAATGACCGCCAATGGTTTACCTGCATTGTTAATAGCATTAATGATACTGTGCGCTTCTTCGTTACCGCGCATGGTATCGGCATTCACCGTGCCACCTGGCAAAACCAGTGCCTCATAATCAGCAACGTTAGCGTCTTTAGCAAATATATCTGCAGTAAAGGTATCACCCTTATTGACGTCCTGCTGCATGCCTTGGACTTCTTTGTCTTTATTGGTCGTAATGAGGACTGTTTTATAACCTTTATCTTTTAATTGGTTGTTAACTTCTTCATATTCAGCTTGTTCGAAGTTATTATGTAATAAGAAAGCAATGGTTTTCATAATAATCCTTATACTTTAGATTTCAACTTTAGGTATGAGTATTTTTAAAATACATTTTTTATTATTAATCTCAGATACTTTTTATATTAGTTAATGTCTTTTTATTTTTATATATACTGCTTTTTTATAATTCTAATATTTAATAAAATCCCATTTTTATAATTTTTACTTCCTTATATTTTTTATATCCTTGTCGCGCTTTCCGTAGCTGACTTAACTAAGGTACAAAAAAAGCAGGTTTCACTATAGGTGAAACCTGCAATAAAATGTGATGATATGTGATTAGTGTAAACTCTTAGTAAGTTTTACCCAATTTCAGTTATGGCTACTACCGTTTATTTAAGCATTAACGCTACAACTGGATAAGCTTTTTCGGCTGTAGTCGCCCGTTTAAACTTACCGCTCCTAAACCAATAAACTGCCCTTGCTCATCTATAAGACGAATATCTACGGGCATTTCATGAGGTAATAAGGTTTCACTATCTTCTTTGTCACCGTCATTCTCATAATGCTGTTGTTCGATAGCCGTTGTAATATAGCTTCGTATATCGTCCGTCAGCTGCTCGGTGACATTTAAGCGCTGTCCCATATGGACACGGACACACTGCTCGGCCGTTAAGGTAAGCTCAGTATCAAGGGTGATACAAGCATCAACGGGTAATAGGTGGGTTAGGCGACTCTCAAGCGACAACGCTTCTAGATCGGCCAAACCAATCGCATTATCAATCTTAAAACTACCAACCTGTAGGCGCCGTAAAGCGGTGAGATGCCCTAGCGTGCCAAGGGTTTTAGCGATATCTTCTGCCAATACTCGTACGTATGTACCTTTCGAGCAAGTCACTATCAACTGAATTTGTTGCGCATCGATTGCGGTTAAATCAATGGCTTTAATGACAATATCTCTTGCGGGCCGCTCAATCTCAATACCTGCTCGCGCATATTCATACAATTTTTTGCCATCTTTTTTTAGCGCCGAATACATCGGAGGAATTTGCTGCTGTGGCCCTAAAAATTGCTGAGCAATGTTTTCTAATATGGCATGATCAAACTGTGGAATAAGTGCTTCAGCAACAATCTGCCCGTCGGCATCACCCGTATCGGTTTGACTACCCAAAAGAATGGTTGCTTGATAGGTTTTATCGGCATCGAGTTGATAGTGACTAAACTTGGTAGCCTCACCTAAGCAAATGGGCAATAAACCCGTTGCCATCGGATCGAGTGTGCCTGTATGACCAGCTTTTTTACTGTCATGGTTGGGTGATTTAAACAGGTATTTCACCTTTGACACTACTTGTTGCGAGGTCATACCTTGTGGCTTATCCACTAATATTACGCCCGAGACTTTGATTTTATCAGGCGTTTTAAGCGTTTTTGCAGCGGCTGGCGTAGAGGTGTTAGTAGAGGCGGTCGACATAATAGCTATTACTCGTTAATTTCTTGCTCATCAGACTCGTTTTGCTCAGTTTTGGTCACAGCCTTATTGATAAGATCCATCATATAGTTGCCACGCGCCGTCACTTCATCATAATGAAAGCGTAAACGCGGTGTGGTACGCGTTTTTAGACTGTGGCTTAATTCGGTACGCAAAAAACCCGCCGCTTTATTGAGGACCTTGATGCTGTCTTCATGGCTAGATTTGGTCATCGCATCGTTAAGCTCAGGCTCCATGATGGTGACGTAAATATCTGCGTAACCCAAGTCTGGGCTGACTTTAACGCTAGAGATAGTGACAAAGCCTGTCAAACGCGGGTCATTGACTTCGTCACGGATAAGAACCGCAAGCTCACGCTGAATCTGATCAGCCAAGCGTTGTAAACGTTGATTCATGTTATTACCTTATTGGTCATACAGCTTATTTTTATTAAAAAACTCTCATTAAAAACGCATGAACGTTATATCTAATGACATTAAACATAAAACACAATGTCCTTGCTAAAAAAGGCCTAGCAGGGTGTACCTGTTAGGCCTAAGTACAGCTGAATATTAAGAATTGTCAAACGACTGCTTTAGATAGTACGAGCGAATTCTTGGATTTCAAAGACTTCGATTTTATCACCCGCTTCGACGTCGTAACCACGAACCGCTAGACCACACTCCATACCGGTACGTACTTCATTAACGTCTTCTTTATAGCGACGTAATGATTGCAATTGACCCGTAAAGATAACTTGGTCATCACGCAAGACGCGGATAGGTTTGTTGCGATAAATCGTTCCTTCAACCACCATACAACCGGCAGCAGCACCAAACTTACTAGAACGGAATACTTCGCGAACCTCAGCAACACCCAAGATTTTCTCACGATGTTCTGGTGCTAGCATACCACTCATTGCCGCTTTGACATCATCAATCAAGCCATAGATAACGCTGTAATAGCGGATATCCATTTTAGCAGCGTCCGCTTTACGGCGTGCGGTTGCGTCTGCACGGACGTTAAAGCCTAATAATACCGCTTCGCTCGATTCAGCCAATGTCACATCAGATTCAGAGATTGGACCAACGCCTGAGCTAATCACTCGAACTTTAACTTCATCCGTCGATAACTCATTTAGAGCCGCAAGTAACGCTTCAAGCGAACCACGCACGTCAGTTTTTAAGACGATATTTAAGAATGACACATCGCCTTGTTCCATCTGATCAAACATGCTCTCTAGACGCATGGCGTTCTGACGTTCAAGCTGGCGCTCGCGCTCACGGTTGGTTCTGAAATCTGCCACTTCACGGGCTTTTTTCTCGTCGGTTAAGACTAAGAACTCGCTACCAGCAGCAGGTGTTTCAGGTAAACCTAATATCTCTACAGGGATAGACGGACCAGCAGATTTGATTCGTTGACCATTTTCATCGGTCATGGCACGAACCTTACCGTAATGCTCACCTGCTAGTACTAAGTCGCCCTGTTTTAAGGTGCCTTTTTTAACTAGGACACTGACAACTGGCCCGCGACCTTTTTCAAGTCGTGATTCAATAACGACACCTTGAGCAGCACCGTCTAACGGTGCTTCTAGCTCCATTAGCTCAGCTTGTAGACTGATAAGCTCTAGTAGCTCATCAATACCGTCACCCGTTTTGGCTGAGATACGCGCCATTGGGGTATCACCGCCCCATTCTTCTGAAACCACTTCTTTAGCAGTGAGTTCATTAAGTACGCGATCAGGATCGGCGCTTGGCTTATCCATTTTGTTGATAGCAACGATGATAGGCGTACCAGCAGCGCGCGCATGATCAATCGCTTCTTCGGTTTGCGGCATCATACCATCATCGGCAGCAACGACGATGACAACAATATCCGTTGCCTGTGCACCGCGTGAACGCATAGCACTAAAGGCGGCGTGACCTGGGGTATCAAGGAAAGTAATAACACCGCGATCGGTTTTCACATGGTAAGCACCGATATGCTGGGTAATACCGCCCGCTTCACCGGTAGCAACTTTCGTTGTGCGGATTTTATCGAGTAATGAGGTTTTACCGTGGTCAACGTGACCCATAATAGTGACAACTGGTGGACGCGTTTGCACGTTACTGCTACGCTCATCTACCGCATCTTGTAGATCGTCTTCGACCTTGGTATCACTAACCGGTACTGGGTTATGACCCATTTCTTCAACAATCAGACTGGCCGTTGCTTGATCAATGGTGTCAGACTCGCGCGCGATTTCACCCATTTTCATGAGCAGTTTGGTCACTTCGCGAGCTTTAACCGCCATACGCTGTGCCAAATCAGAAACCGTAATGTGTTCACTGATCTCAACATCGTAAACGATTTTATCGACTGGTTTTTCAAACTTATGCTGTGAGGCTTGCGTTGAGCGTAAACCGTTTTTACGGTTTTTGATTTCACGCTCGTCCTGATTTTTACGGCGACCACGACCGCGAGCACTGGTGCTACTGGTGCCGCGCTTGATTTCGCGACGTTCTTTTTCAAACGACTCTTCTAGAGCGTCACCGACCAAACCTTCGGCTAATGGCTCATCTTTACGAACTTCAGTTGCAGGCTGATCGGTATATTTACCAGCCATTTTACGCATTTGCTCAAGCGTGCGCTTTTGCGCTTCTTCGGCTTGCGCGCGGCGAGTTTCTGCTTCGATTTCACGCAGGCGGGCTTCTTCTTTTTCACGAGCTTCGCGAGCTTTACGCTCAGCTGCGGTCTCAACTTTTGGTTTTGTGGCGGCAACTTTTTTCTTCGGCTGCTCTTTCGGTTTAACTTCTACCGCCGCTTTACCGCCTTTTTTCACCACTACTGAGGTTGAGATATCGTCATTCTTATCGTCTGACTTCTTGCTCGAACCTAAGCTTGCACGCATCGCTGCCAACGTAGCCGCTTGACGTTCTTCCGCCTTTTTCTTAGTAGCGGCACGCTCTTCTGCTTCTTTAGTTGCTCGCTCTTGTGCTTCAATCATGGCTTGTTCGCGCGCTGCCAATTCTTCCGCCATCTTTTCTGGATCAGGCTTCTCGAATACTTTCTTTTTGCGCACTTCTACATTAACGCTCTTAGATTTACCTGAAGAGCCGGTCACGCGTGCGGTGCTGGTCGTTTTAGATTTCAGGCTAATACGTCGCTTTTCTTGCTGGCCATGACTTTGCTTTAAATACGTCACCAACTTCTCTTGCTCAAGCTCGGTGACTAGGTCATCCTCTGCGCGAGCAGGCAGTCCAGCATCTACCAGTTGCTGTTGTACAGCACTTGCGGTTTTGCCTACCATATCTGCCAGTTCTTTGACGGTCTTATCTGCCATTTATTATCACCTACTGTCTATTATTTGCTATATGTTCAATTCAGTTGTTGGCTACAAATGATTGGGTTAAGGCTAGTATTTATAACGCATTTGATTGGATTACGTCATACCAGCCCTTATTATCGATAGCATATCACTAAAAGACAGCGATATGCAGTTACCGCTTATTCATTGAACCAAGATTCCCGAGCTTTCATGATGAGTTTTCCTGCGGTTTCAGAGTCTAAACCTTCGATATCTTCTAGATCGAAGACGGCTTGTTCTGCCAAGTCATCCACGGTAATGATGTCTTTTTGTGCCATTTTATAAGCCCAACTGACCGTCATTCCTTCAAGATCTTGTAGCTCTTGACTTGGCTCTTTCATGTTCTGTTGTTTGACCAATTCATCGGCGATAACCACTTCTTTGGCACGCTCTTGAATCATGTCAATCGCTTCGTCGTCTAACCCTTCGATATCATAGAAAGTTTCGACTGGTACATAAGCGACTTCTTCAATACTGGTAAAACCAATATCAACCAGCGCTTGGGCAAGATCTTTATCGACCTCTAAGCGCTCATAAAATAATTCGATAAAGGCCTTACTTTCGTTTTCTTGACGTTGCTGATACTCTTCCTCTAACATCATATTGAGCTTATAGCCGGTTAATTCAGAGGCTAAACGCACGTTTTGACCTTGTGAGCCAATCGCCCGCGCCAATTGATCATTGGTGCTAAAGATAATATCCGCCGTTTGCGTGTCTTCATCTAAGATGATACTGCTGACGTCCGCTGGCTCTAGCGCACTGATGATAAATTGGGCTGGATCATCTGACCAAACCACCACATCGATACGCTCGCCATCAAGCTCTTGCTGTACCGCTTGGATACGCGTACCACGCATACCAATACAAGCACCAACTGGATCAATACGATGATCGTTGGTTTTAACCGCTATTTTAGCACGCGTGCCCGGCAAGCGCGCGACATTACGAATTTCAATAATTTGTTCAGCAATTTCAGGCACTTCTTTTTGCATCAATGCTGAGAGCATTTCAGGGTGCGTGCGTGATAGTAACAATTGAGCGCCGCGGTTTTCGCGGTTAACATGGTACAAAATGGCATTGATACGAGATTTTGGGCGCAATTGTTCACGAGGTAGCATCTGATCACGTGACAAATAGCCTTCAGCGTTGTCACCTAAATCAATAATATAACCATCGCGCGTTTGTTTTTTAACTTCGCCATACATCATCTCGCCAATACGTGGCTCAAATGCGTCGGCTACTAAATTGCGCTCTGCTTCACGGATTTTTTGAATAATAACTTGCTTGGCTTGCGTAGCTGCAATACGACCAAATTCAATCGATTCGATCTGCTCTTCTTTTATATCACCAATTGACCATTCGTCTTGGTCAAGATCGGTAATCGCCAGCTGACACGCAGGCATCTCATGGTCTTCATCTGCAACCACTGTCCAATAACGATAAGTATCATAATCGCCCGTCGCACGGTCAATAGCAACCCGTACCGCTACTTCTGGCTGATCGGTATAGACTTTTTTCTTCGTGGATACCACCAAAGCATCTTCGATTGCTTCAAAGATATCTTCAGGATTTAAGCCCTTTTCATTACTGACAGTTTCTACTACCGTTAAGATTTCACGACTCATGCTATACCTGTCCTATCGTTTTATAATTGACTTAAACTTTATCGTTAATGTGTTGACGTTATATTTTCACCATAAGCCAAAGGCTGTTTGGAGAGTAAAATATTCATTTATCAAGCTACTGTTTTTAAACTAAGCATCTTCATAAATCAAGTTGGCTTTGTCAATATTGCTTAATGCAATCTCAAACTGCTCACCATCAGTGGCGGTTAGCTTTAAAGAAGTATCATCAATACTGTCTAAAGTACCAGTTGCTTTGCGGCGTTTTTTATCGCCTTCACCAATCGCTTGAATCAAACGCAAGCTGACGGTTTGACCGACATAATCACGCATTTGCTCATCTGAGAAAAAGGCACGATCAAAACCTGGCGACGATACTTCCAAAATATATTCGCCAGCAATCGGGTCATGAACCTCAAGAATACCGCTCACTTGATGATTTACCGCGGCGCAGTCCTCGATGGTCACTTGCTTATCTTGGGCTTGGTCTTCTGGCAATGCCTCAATATAAATGCGTAACAACGAGCGACGACCTTGAGGCGCAAACTCAATACCCCACAGCGCCACATCACAAGCCGCTACCGCAGGGGCAATAATATTGGTCAGTTCTGTAACTTTTGTCGAAAGCTTCATAATCTATTTATCTTTTCTTATCCACGTAACTATCGTACTAAGCAAACTGTATTTTATATCGTAAAGCTTGTATTGATAGCACTTTGTTGTTTATCGATAACAATATTTATTGTTAATAATTAACTTTTATAAAAACTGGCTGCCGTCAAATTAAGACAATTCGCGCCTTAACTTATAAACCTACATTATTCTTAACGCTTAAACGCGTCACTATATAAATAAGATGTTTTATAACTCGTGCTTTTATATAAGGATGAGCCTAGAAAACATCAAGCTCAACCAGACAATGCTTTTATTATGTATAAAGCAGAACTATCGGTAAAGGTATGAGAAATAAAGGATAGTGCGCTTAACAAGCATCGCGGCGAATGACGATGGATAACGAATAGCATCGTACTCTATAGAGTTAGAGCTTAGCATAAGAAGGACAGATATCGCGATAACACCGACCATCAGATACAAAAAAACCCACAAACATAATGGTGGGCTAATCGTTACTGACAAATTTAGTGTACAAAACATCAGTATAAAAAGTGGTAGCGGGGGCTGGATTTGAACCAACGACCTTCGGGTTATGAGCCCGACGAGCTACCAGACTGCTCCACCCCGCATCAATCTAGAACGCATATTATAGAGAGGTTTTATAGGGCTGTCAATACTTATTTTAGATAATAATCAAATTAAGCATTAATGACGATGAACCTTGCTTTCTATAATGTTTGAGTACAACAACGTTCAAGTAAAACATCATACCGATAAAGCTTGGTGCGATTGGGGGGACTTGAACCCCCACAGCTTGCGCCACCACCCCCTCAAGATGGCGTGTCTACCAATTCCACCACAATCGCATTTTTCTTACTACTCTGTTTTTCAGCTTTAACCCTTTATAAGCGATGCTTAAGGAAGGCATCGAAAGTTAAAGACGGCTAAAAACAGAGAAGCATTGTAAATCTAACGTCTTAAAATAGCAAGTACTGCCTGAATTAAAAGATAGCGGTTAAAATTATCTGTCAAAAAATTAAGACAGACTTTAACGCCAATATAACTACTGAGGATTTTGCGTCAATGGGCGCGGTGTTTGTGGCGCTGATACTGGCGCATCTAAACGGAACTGGTCTTCTGCTTGTTTACGTGCATGTACGGCAAGCGTCATACTGGTGATAAAAAATATCACCGTTAATACCGCAGTGGCACGCGTCAAAAAGTTTGCAGTGCCGGCGGCGCCAAATACGGTACCTGATGAGCCCGCACCAAAAGAAGCTCCGGCGTCTGCACCTTTACCATGCTGTATCAAAATCAAGCCAATCATGGCAATCGCCACGATAATATGCAGGGCTAATATAAACGTAAACATGGTGGCCTCTTTTGCCGCGTAATGACGACTGATAACGTAAAATAAATCGTAGGATTAAATAATGTAAATAACTGGCGTTTAACGATTGCCCTCTAATATGGCCAATAACGCCAAACCAGTTGTGTAAATAAAGCAATCATCTAAATAAGGCGCATTGTACACGATTGCAAGGGCACTGTTAAAGCCACTTTTGCCAACTGCGAAAGACATTTTTTGAGCAAAGTCATTGTTCAATATGGATTAAATTGTAATTTTACTGAATACGACTACGCTTTATTGCCGCCAAAAGCTTTGGCAATCGCTAAAAAGCTTTCTGCTTTTAGCGATGCGCCGCCAACTAATGCCCCATCAATCATGCTATCAGCAGCAAAACTGTCGGCATTGTCAGCATTGACGCTACCACCATATAAAACCGTTATGTTGTCTAATTCGCCATTGAAGCTCGCAAGGGTTTGCTTAATATGTTGATGCGTCGTACTTACTTCAGCGACGGTTGGTACTTTGCCCGTGCCAATTGCCCAAACTGGCTCATAAGCGATGATTAAACGCTCTGACAAGTCTGTAGCAAGTTCAGGATTTTGCGCAAGTAAATCTTTAATCACCGCTAATTGCGCATCAATGACTGCCAGCGTTTCTTTGGCATCGTACTGCGCTTGGGTTTCGCCAATGCAAAATATGACGCCTAAGTTTTGCGCGAGGGCGTGAGTCATTTTTTGCAATAAGCAATCATGAGATTCTTGATGGTACTGGCGGCGTTCAGAGTGACCTAATATCGTCCATGTTGCGCCAGTATCAGCAACTTGCTGCGCTGAACAATCACCAGTATAAGCGCCAGTACTGGGACTATAGGCGCTTATATCTTGAGCGGCGCTCAGTATTGAACTACCTTTTAGACGCTCACTGACAGCGGTTAAATGAATCAAACTCGGGGCGACCATCAATTGACAGTTATCGATATCCGCCTGCTCTTTTGTGCTAACAGCCGTTAATAAGTCATCTAGTAGCGCCTTGACGTCATGGCTCGTTGCTGGATTCTGCTTCCAATTCCCAATTACCCAAGCTTGCATACCCATTTACCTTATCTTATGTATTGCTGCCAATATGGCTCATATGCGCGCAAGTATAACAAATATTTCCCAAGTGCTATAGTGCGTTGCTATAGTATGAGGTGCTTAGCATTGGAACCGATTTTGCATAAAATTATTTGGTGGTGTTCTAAAAAGTATGCTGGCATCAGACATAGCCATAATTGACATAGAAGAATACCAAATCAAACACCT
>NZ_JACSQR010000012.1:0-74988 GCF_014836505.1 Psychrobacter communis | reverse complement strand
CGTGAGAAAGTCGCCTAAGAGCTTTTGCTTTTAGAATCCCCCACTTGAGCTTGTCGAAAGTGGCGGGAGTATGTCAAAAAAGCCCAGTCATTTGCTGCAAAAAATCAGCGACATGCTTATGCAGATTTTCTCGATAAGCCCAATGGTGTTTGACCTCATGGCTTGCCTCATTGGACAATAGTATTTTCATCATTCCTTTCTCTTCATAACGCTTGGCCAAATCATTGGGAAGGTAGCCGACGTGATGACCCGCCAAAATTAACTGTGCGGTCGCCTCCATATGATAAGTGGTGGCGCTTAACGTTTTTGGACGCACATGGTTGATACTTAGGTCAGTAATATAACCCCGTTTTATCCAAGGATAATTTTGTTCCAAGTCCTCAAAAGTTAAACCGTCTGCCTCATAAAATAGCCGATGCTCGCGTCCGCAGCAGACGACTTGCTTTTCGATAAATGCTGGCTGAAAGGTCAATAGGGGCGGGAAGCTGCTAAAATAACCCACGCCAATATCACTTTCATTGCTAAGTAACTTATCAAGCATACTCTCAGGGCTTTGCACATCGATAGAAAAATGTATCAGTGGGTTTTGACGATAGCTCGCAGCCAAGCATTGACGCAAGACATCATAAAAAAATGTTGGCATCTGATCGATAAGACATAATCGAATATGACCGCCGCGTACCGAATCCAGTTGCCGAATATAGTGCAATTGATGCTGAAAGCTGGCCACCGCCTCATTAAAGCTTAAGCAAGCCTCATAAACCGCTGCGCCGTCTTCGGTGAGCTTAAAACCCGCGCGCCCGCGATGACAAAGCGTCATACCCAAACGATCTTCTAAATGGGTTAAATGACCGCTAATGACAGACGGCGTGACATTTAAGCGTGACTGCGCGGCGGTCACGCCTTGGCATTCCACGATGGCCATAAAGCTGCGCAGGGTCTTGATGTCAATTTTTATCAATTCATCTAGCATGGAAAGTCATGTCCCCGTATCTATTATCTTAAACCGTCTTAACCAAATTTTTTATATAACTTCTATAAATAACGAATAAATCAAAGTTACTACGAAAAACCAGAAGTTTACTTCTAAATTTTACCATGGTCTCGCCTTTGATATTTAGGTATTGTCAGAGCTATAGAAAAAACGGCATAGACAAAAAGTAATATAGATAAAAAGTAATGTAGACACACTGTCTGTTTTGACCAATCGATATAAGGATGTAAGTGATGAAATTCAATCAACCATTAAGCGGCAACGATATGCCAAGATTTGGCGGCTTCGCCTCTATGATGCGCCTGCCAACCCAAGCGGATGCTGAGGGGCTAGACGTGGCTTTTGTTGGCGTGCCTTTAGATATCGGCACCTCAAACCGTAGCGGTGCTAGATTGGGACCACGCCAGATTCGCGATGAATCCCGTATGATTCGCCCTTATAACGTCGCCACTCGCGCCGCTCCCTTTGAGTCCTTACAAGTCGCTGACATTGGCGACGTGCCTATCAACACCTTTAACCTGCTAAAAAGCGTCGATATTATTGAGAAATTCTATACCGATAAAATCCTCAGTCATGGCGCTATTCCGTTGACATTAGGCGGCGACCATACCATTGCTTTGCCTATCTTACGTGCGCTCGCCAAAAAATATGGCCCTGTTGGGATGGTACATATCGATGCCCATGCCGATATCAATGATGAGATGTTTGGCGAACAAATCGCTCATGGTACGCCGTTCCGCCGAGCTGTCGAAGAGAACCTCATCGATGGCAATCGCGTCGTTCAGATTGGTCTGCGTGGCACGGGTTATAGCGCCGAAGAGTTTGATTGGTCAACCGAGCAGGGTTTTCGCGTCGTGCCTGCTGAGGAGTGCTGGTATAAATCACTGATACCATTAATGGCAGAAGTGCGCGAAAAATTAGGCGCTGGCCCAGTATACTTAAGTTTTGATATTGATGGTATTGATCCTGCGTTTGCACCGGGTACGGGAACCGCTGAAATCGGTGGCTTGACATCCACTCAAGGTATCGAAATCATTCGCGGTATGCGTGGCCTTGATGTGGTCGGTGGCGATTTAGTAGAAGTGTCACCGCCGTATGACCCGTTTGGTAACACCTCGGTACTAGCCGCGAACCTGCTATTTGAGATGCTATGTATCTTACCGGGCGTGCGCTATGACGATAAGGTTAAAGCCATTTATTGAAAATAATTTATAAACCCAAACTGTCCTTTATAAGGAATTAAAGGGTAGTTTGGGTTTAGCTTGGATTTGATACTGAACGACTTATTTAATTGCTATTAAATTTTTTAGGATGATTAACTCATGACGCATTCTCTACAAACGCCTTCTTCATTGCCAAATTCCGCGCCAACTGCCTCATCTCTAACTTGTGGTGAGCTACTCGTACAGTGGCTAGAATATTACGGGGTGAAGACGGTATTTGGTATTCCGGGCGTACATACGGTCGAGCTATATCGTGGCCTGCCGAATACCAATATTCGCCACGTGACGCCGCGTCACGAGCAAGGCGCAGGCTTTATGGCGGATGGTTATTACCGCGCGTCTGGTAAAGTCGGAGTGTGCTTTATCATCACTGGTCCCGGCATGACCAATATCATGACGGCGATGGCGCAAGCATTGGCGGATTCTATACCGATGCTGGTGATATCTAGTGTCAATAAAGTGCAGCATACCGGCAGCGGTGAAGGGCACTTGCATGAATTGCATGACCAGCAAGGTATGGTCAGTAAGGTGGCGCTTATGAGTAAAACCATTTGGCAGCCTGAGTCATTACCCAAAGTCATCGCCGAAGCTTTTGCGTTATTTAATGCCGCGCGTCCAGGACCGGTGCATATCCAGCTGCCCATTGATGTGATTACCGCTGATGCCCGCCATGTCGCCAAGCCGCCTAAACTAAATAAGCTAGATACTTCTCTAAACAGCCAATCTGCTAATAATATTTTGGCACAACTACAAGCAAACAAACCACTTCCTCACCCTGCACAATTAGATTTGATTGTTGAAACCTTAAAAACGGCAAAAAATCCAGTCTTACTTTATGGTGGTGGCTGCGTGGATGTTAATCATGACGCACAAAAACTGTCAGAACTTATCGATGCGCCGACATTTTTGACCATCAATGCCAAAGGTTTACTGCCGCCTGCGCATCCGCTGAGTTTGGGTAGCAATCAATCATTGGACGCTGGTCGCGCCGTCATTAGCGAGGCCGACTTAGTATTGGCGATAGGTACGGAGCTTGGTGAGACTGATTACGATGTTTTTTTTAATGGTGGGTTCAAAATCAATGGCACGTTGATTCGTATCGACTGTGAAGCTCAGCAATTACAGCGTCCGTTTAGAGCGGATATTGCGCTATTGTCGGATGCGCAAATGGCTATTAGTGGTCTATGTACGCGCTTAGAAAATCAACCGCTGCATCATCAAGCAGCACCGCGAGTAGCAAAGGTAAAGCAAGCGTTGATAGAAGAAATGACGCCAGATTTTGCTGGTCAAAACGCGCTGCTACAGCTGATTCGAGATGAGGTGGAAGACGTTATCTTCGTTGGCGATTCAACCCAGCCTGTTTATAGCGGCAATCTTGGCTTTGAAGCGTTAACTACGCGTCGATGGTTTAACTCATCGACGGGCTTTGGCACCCTGGGTTATGGTTTGCCCGCCGCGATTGGTGCCATGATTGGCTCAAAAGCGCCCGTTATCAGCCTGATTGGTGATGGCGGCATTCAGTTTACTATTACCGAGCTAATCTGCGCTGCCGAGCTTGAGCTGCCATTAATTGTGCTGTTATGGAACAACCAAGGTCATGGTGAGATTCGCCGCTATATGCAAGAGGGTGGATTGCCTTTGATTGGAGTTAATATAAAAACCCCGAACTTTGAGCGGTTAGCTGCAGGATTTAGCGCCGGTTATCGTCGAATCACAGATAAGCAGCAGCTATTAGATGCCTTGCAAGAGGATATTAAAGGCAAACAACCAATTATTTATGAAGTCGATGAAGCCGATGCATTTCTTCTTGAAATGGGTAAAGGTTTTACCTGCTTTAGCTAAAGCATAATTGCTACTAAAAATAACTTATAAAACGTTATCTAACTATTTGCGCAATGCGCTCAGTCTATGGATAGATTGGGCCGCCAAAGAAAAAATTGACGCTCGTCACCTATCAAGGAGGATTGAATGACGAACTATATAGATAAATCCCAGCAGCCAATCTTAGGTAACAATACCATCGTTTCAGGCACGCCAGAAGGACTACATTGGCGCGCCTCCATGTGGAAGTTTTTGCTATTTTCAGCACTGGGTATTGCGCTGTTTATTATTCCCTTTCAGTGGGATGGCAAAGTCACCATTTTATTGGGCGTATTAAGCGATACCTTGCAAGCAGTGCTGGGCAGTTATGTGGTTTACGCGGTATTGGCAATTGTGACGACCTCCTTTATCGGGGCGCTGACCGTTAAGGTTTTAAGACCCAATCTGCCCGCAGGCTCCATGTGGACAAAGCTTTTTGATGTCGATTGGTTTTGGTTTGCTGCCCGCTTTTTGGGCGTGCTGTTTGCGTGGATGATTTATTTACAAGTCGGCCCTGAGTTTATTATCAATCATAATACCGGCGGCGTGATTTTCGAAGATCTGATTCCTGTTGTGATTCCTTTGTTCTTTTTTGCCATTTTATCCTTACCGTTTCTTACAGATTTCGGTTTGATGGAATTTTTGGGTACTTTAGCTAGCAAGGTGTTCGTTAAGTTATTCAGGTTGCCGGGTCGCTCTGCGGTCGATGCCATGTCCTCTTGGTTTGGCGCCGCCTCTATTGGTCTGCTGGTGACCATGCAAGAGTATGATAAAAGCTACTATAGTCAGCGTGAAGCAGCAATTATCACCACCACTTTTTCGGTGACATCCATCGCCTTTACTTATGTCGTTGCCAAGACCATCGGCGTTGACAACAACTTTGTTTTCTTTTATCTAACCATTGCTGCAACTGGTTTTATCGCTGCGATTATTATGCCGCGTATACCGCCGCTGTCATTAAAGCCTGACACTTATCATTCTGGTAAAAGTATGCTCGATGAAGAAATCCCTACTGAGTATTCTACTTACCAATGGGCGGTCAATCGTGCCGTCACGCGCGCGCATTCTATGCCAAGCTTAGGGAAAGTGTTTAAGCACAGCCTAAAGAACTTATTTGATATTTATTTTGGCTTAATTCCGGTTATTTTTGCTATTGGCGTTATTGGTCTTGGTTTAGCAGAATACACGCCGGTATTTAATTGGCTCTCTGCGCCGCTCGTGCCGTTGCTTGAATTACTACAAATTCCAGAGGCAGCAGAGGCCGCGCCTGCGATGATTATGGGCTTTGCCGATATGTACTTGCCAGCATTGGTTGGTAAAAGTATTGAGAGTGAAATGACGCGTTTTATCGTTGGTGCAGCTTCTATTACCCAGATTATCTATATGTCTGAGGTAGGCGCGCTGATATTGAAATCAAACATCAAGCTGAACGTCTTAGAGCTGTTTATAATTTTTATCTTGCGGACGCTGATTAGCTTGGTGGTCATTACGTCGGTGGCGCATCTATTGTATTAGTCGTGATTGCAACGCCTCATTTTGGCATTAAAAAAGCAGTGAACAGTTAGCGTAAAGACAACTTTATTAAACAATATAAGGCAACTAGTCATCATGGAAATAACAAATTCTTTATCCTTAACGAGAGCCGCCGCTCAGCAAAGCATGAAAAATGAAGTTAGGTTAAATGCCGCCTACATAGAGGGTGATTGGGTCACGATTGCAGCCTCTGAATCAGTAGATGAGCATGCTTTATATGATCCAAACTCCGGCGAAGTCATTGCAAAAACTCGCTTGTGTCGTAGCGCACAGGTAGACAGCGCCGCTTATGCCGCATCACGCGCTTATGCAACTTGGTCGCAAACCAGCGTCAATGAGCGCGCGCGTTATCTGCAGGCGATTGCAGATACGATGGCGCAGCAGTTTGAGAAGCTGGTTGCGTTGTCGGTATTGAATAATGGTAAGCCGATTGCAGAGGCGAAAATAGACGTGAGCGACGCCATTGCTTGTTATCGCTATTATGCCAATCTTATCACCGAGCAGACGACTTGGTCTAAGGTCGAGACAAACGAGTCAAGCATACGCTTATTAAAAACCTATGCACCCGTTGGTATTTGCGCCCTTATCGCGCCTTGGAACTTTCCGATGGTCACCACCGCTTGGAAACTAGCGCCCGCGCTGGCGGCAGGGTGTACTGTTATTCTCAAACCGTCAGAGGTGACACTATTACCAGAGTTGATGCTGGGCAATATATTGTCTACTATTAATCTGCCAAAAGGGGTGGTCAATATCCTACCGGGCGCAGCAGAAGTAGGTGCGGCGATGACCAGCCACCCGTTGATTGACAAAGTGTCTTTTACCGGCAGTAATGTCGTCGGTGAAAAAGTAATGCGCCAAGCAGCAACAGGTATCAAGGATATCAGTCTAGAGCTTGGTGGTAAGTCCGCTATCGTAGTGCGCGCAGATGCTGATATTGATTATGCCTGTGATTTAATCATCGGTGGTATCTTTACCAACGCCGGTCAGATTTGTTCTGCGACCTCAAGATTGCTCGTCCATCAAGACATTGCGCAGTCGTTATTTGACGCACTGAAAACAAAAACAGAAACTTTGAAAATTGGCGATGGTTTTGCTGTCGATACGCAAATGGGACCGCTGGTCAGTGCGCAGCAACTTGCGCAAGTCAAAAAGTATATCGATATCGCGGTTGATGAAAATCTTAATTGCCTAACAGGTGGCAAGATACTAGAGCGTCAAGGGTATTTTGTCACGCCGACCATTTATACAGAGGTACCAGTGAGTAGTCGGTTATGGACAGAAGAAGTATTTGGGCCGGTATTGGTCAGTACCACCTTTGCAGACGATGCGTGGGCGGTTGAACTTGCCAATGATAGTAAGTATGCCTTGGCAGCGACTATTGTGAGCGCCAATGAAAGTGCAGCGTTAGAGATGGCGCTACAAATTCAAGCTGGTCATATTTGGGTTAACGAGCAGCAAATCGTATTGCCCGAAGCAGGCTGGGGCGGGTTTAAGCAAAGTGGCATTGGTCGCGAATTGGGTGCTGATGGTTTGTCTGCTTATCAGAAAAGTAAGCACGTTTTGCTACCGTCGTAATTGCTGATTTTAGCGCTTTATCATTTTAATCATTGTCATTTTAATCATCATGCTTTTCTGCGCTTAGAGCATTTTTCTATCTCGCTAATAAAAATCCCCTGTTATAGATATTCTATATAGGGGATTTTGGTTAATGCGTAGCCATAAAATTGTAGACTACCACATCAAATCATCTGGAATAACATAAGCGGCATAAGGGTCATCTTCTGCCAGCTCGACCTCTGACTTGTCATTCGACACCACAATGAAACCTTCGAGCTTGGCGTTGATACGATCAGCTAGTGGACGAGGCAGCAGCGCATAATCGTCTTCTAAGCGCGCAATCACCACATGACCCGCTACGATTTGATCATAGAGCTTTTGGGAGATATAAATCTTTTTAATTTTGCCATTATCAACAAACTGATAAGTGATGTCACCCTGTGTTTCTGTGATTTGATGTTGCCTAATCATTTGTATAACGTTGGCTCTTAGCGTTTTTTCTTCTAAAAGCTGCTGTTTTTCTTGATTGAGCTTTTGGTCTTTTTCTATTTTTTTGGCTTGAGCGTCTGCCAAGGCTTTTTTGGCTTCAAGATTTGATGCGTCACCTGTGCGCTTGGCATGCTGTGACTGTTTGCTGATTTTTTTGGCTTTTTTGCTATCCACCAATCCAGCTTTTAAGAGTTGTTCTTGTAGGGCGTTTTTGGCCATGTCTGTATTACCTAAGTACCTAAGTGAAATTGCCTAGATCCAAAATTATAGTGTTTAAAAAGGTTATGGTAGCAAATTTTGTGCAGTACTGTCACAGTCTGGCGTAAAAATCGTTCATTACGCCTTAAAAGAATAATTTTAAAAAGTAATTGTACATAATATCTCTCACATAAGGTTTAAAGATAAAGAGCTAAGCTTTTATTCAAATTGTCAAAAAGACGCACCCACATCGTGAGTACGCTAAAAGCTATATAGGTGTAATATAAAAATGCTTAAATAAAAATAGAGTTTAGTCAGATTTAGGTTGCTATAGGCGTATCTAAAGTTACTGGTTGTACCTTGCTTGTTTTGCCATCCACTGCTGCGCTTAAATTCACAAGGAAAATAGCAGTGGCTGCAATTAATCCTGGTATCGCGATAAACAAAAAGTTCGTCTGGTGGCTTAGCTCTAGTGTAAGTAACGCGCCAGTTAAGATAGGACCTACGATAGCACCAATACGACCAATACCTGATGCCCAGCCCATAGCTGTTGTCCGTACACTCGTCGGATAATACTGTGCGACAAAGGTGTAGAGTAGTATCTGTGAGCCGATAGTCGTAGCGCCTGCAATCGCGATCAGAGTATATAGTACTAGCTGAGGGCTGTTATAGCCAAGCAGTATCAACGCCGCAGCGCCTAGGGCAAACATGATGGCTAAGACAGGTTTAAGATGAAATTTATCAGCCAGTATGCCGCCGCCGATAGCTCCCACCATGCCACCAATATTGAGTGCAAATAAGAACAGCATGCTTGCACCTAGTGAGTAACCCGCCTGAATCATTAGTTTTGGCAACCAACTAGCAAGGGCGTACACCATCAGTAAGCACATAAAGAAAGCGACCCAAAACATGATAGTAGTGAAACCACGGTTTTTCAGAAATAAGGCTTTAATGGGTGCATCATCGCCTTTGGTCGGCTCGTCCAATAGCAAACTGGTAGAAGTGGTAATCGTTTCTTGCGGTGCCAATTTTTTAACAATAATTTTGGCTTCTTTATCTCGCTTCTCTTTTACCAAATACATCAAAGATTCAGGCAACATTTTCCAAATGATTGGCAAAAGTAGCATTGGAATGCCAGCGATATAAAACATAATCTCCCAGCCAAAATCTACCACCAAAAACGAGCCTAATAATGCCGATGCCATGCCTCCAATGGCATAACCACTAAACATTATAGCAACTAAAGTACTGCGAATACGTTTTGGTGCATATTCGGAGGTTAAAGCCACGCAGATAGGCATAACACCACCGATACCTAGGCCTGCAATAAAGCGCAAAGTGGCGAACTGTATTGGACCACCAGCAAAAGCACCAAGAAAAGTAAAGCTACTGAACAAGCCGACGCAAATCATAATGGTTTTTTTGCGTCCAATCTTGTCTGAGAGTGTTCCAAAAATCATGGCGCCAAACATCATGCCAAAAAGTGCAGCACTGGCAAGAAAACCTGCTTGTACTGCGGTTAATGACCATTCCTCCATGAGTAGGGGCAATGCTACACCATAAATAATAAGATCATAGCCATCAAAGATAATAATCAATAAACACCAAAATAAGACTTTCCAGTGAAAAGGTGCAAATTTGGCTTCATCAATAACCCTATTGATGTTTAAAGTAGGTGAGTCCATTCTTTTTTCTCCGTGGGTAATATCCCTATAAGTCTTTATTAAGTTATTGTTTTCTATCAAGCAAGTCAAAAACCATCTGAGTATTAATTTATACCTATAAAGTATAGATTTTGACGTAACTTAATAAAGGGCGGTGACATGTGGTAAAAGAGAAAAGCACCTACATATCCTTTAGATATGCAGGTGCTTTTCTTAAACCAAATGAAAGATTTAAACTCTTAATTGTTAGACTATTTTTTTATTACTAAAAAATCTGATGGTATCCGTAACTCTATTAGTCATGAAAATATTGTTTGATTAATTGATTGAACACGTCAGGCTGTTCAATATTTGAGATATGTGAGGCATTAATGGTCGTGAGTGTTGCATTTGGGATATGATCAACCATGTATTGACCATCCGCAACTGTGGTCACAGGGTCTTCAGTACCTGCAACCACTGTGACGGGTACACGAATATCTTGTAACTGCTCGCGAGTATCAGCGACAGATAATGCCTCGCAGCAGCTAGCATAACCCTCGCTACTGCCAGCTGCGAGAGCATCAGATAATGCTTTAACGACATCTGGATAATCATCGATAAAACTTGCTGTAAACCAACGCGAAGCAGCTGTCGATGCAATAGGTTCTAATCCTTTCTCACGTACCAATTTTGCCCGATCTACCCAAGCATCCTCATTGCCAATCTTCGCGGCGGTATTGCAAAGCATTAAGTGATGGAAGCGGTCAGGGTAATTGATAGCTAACCATTGACCCGTCATTCCGCCCATAGAGATGCCACAAAAAGACGCTTTATCGATGTTTAGATAATCAAGCAAATCAATAACGTCTTGTCCAAGCTGATCTAAACGATAAGGGCCTTTTGGTGCGGAAGATTTACCATGGCCACGGGTATCGTAGCAGATAATAAAGTAATCGTTTTGTAAGGCATCGATTTGCGGCTGCCACATATGATAGCTAGTGCCCAAAGAGTTAGAAAATATCAGAGCAGGATTGCTGCTATCGCCAAAAGTGGCATAGTTTAGGGCAACGTCTTTGTTGTCAAATATGGGCATCATTATTATCCTTTTTAATCATGGTAATGTCATTGCAGTAGTAATGGTGGGTGGTTTGAGCGATATTTATGAATAGCACTATCTAATCGTTGACAACCCGTTCAATAATCATCGCAATGCCTTGTCCAACCCCAATACACATCGAGCAAATAGCATAACGCTTATCAGTTTTCTCAAGTTGATTGAGTGCTGTTAAAATTAAACGTGCGCCTGAGGCACCGAGTGGATGACCAAGGGCAATGGCACCACCATTAGGGTTGACGCGCGCGCTGTCATCAGCTAACCCTAAGTCACGCGTACAAGCGAGAGCTTGAGCGGCAAAGGCTTCGTTTAATTCAATGACATCCATCTCATCAAGTGACAGTCCAGTTTTTACCAGTAGTTTTTTTATCGCTGGTGCTGGAGCAAAGCCCATAATACGTGGCTCAACGCCTACCGTAGTTGAGGCCACAATACGTGCACGCGGTTTTAGATTAAACTCTTTAACCGCTTGCTCTGATGCCACTAAAAAAGCCGCTGCGCCATCATTGATACCTGACGCATTGCCAGCCGTCACGGTGCCATCTGAGGTGACGATAGGGCGCAGTTTGGTCAACTTCTCAAGCGTGGTATCAGCGCGAGGGTGTTCATCGGTATCGACAGTGATAGGCTCGCCTTTGCGTTGCGGGATGCTGACTGGAGTAATCTCATCTTTGAAAAACCCTGCCTTTTGCGCCGCTGCGGTCCGTTGTTGACTACGTAGGGCAAAAGCATCTTGGTCAGCGCGATTGATATTGAATTGTTCTGCGACATTTTCAGCAGTTTGCGGCATGGTCTCCGTGCCATACAATTCGTCAAGCTTTGGATTGATAAAGCGCCAGCCCATGGTTGTATCTTCAAGCGTTTGACTACGATCAAAGGGTTTATTTGCTTTACCCATTACCAATGGCGCACGGCTCATGCTCTCAACGCCACCTGCGATAATCAAATCAGCTTCACCGGCTTTGATGGCGCGTGCCGCTATCGCTAACGCATCCATTGACGAGCCGCATAAGCGATTCACGGTAGTGGCAGGCACTTGATAAGGTAAGCCAGCTAGTAACGATGACATACGCCCGACGTTGCGATTGTCTTCACCGCTCTGATTAGCACAGCCGTAAATAACGTCATCTACTTGTACCCAATCGACATTGGCATTACGTTCCATTAACGCCTTGATAGGGATAGCTCCCAAATCGTCAGCGCGTATCTGTGCTAGAGCGCCGCCGTAGCGTCCAAAAGGTGTGCGAATGGCATCGATAATATAAGCATCATTTAAACCAGTGATTGAATCAGTCATCATCCTTGTCCTTTTTATTATTTTGAATTTGTAGCATCAATTAGCGTCGCACCCGTCAATGCTTGTAAGTCCGCAAAGCTTAAGCCATCGACCATTTCAGTGACGGCTAAACCTTTATCAGTGACATCAATGACACATAAGTCAGTATAAATACGATCAACACAGTTTTTGCCAGTCACAGGGTAGGTAAGCTTGCTAACGATTTTAGGGTCGCCAGTCTTGGTGGTGTGATTGGTCATCACAAAGACTTTTTTGGCACCGACGGCTAAATCCATCGCGCCGCCAACAGCCGGTATTGCATCTGTCGCACCGGTGCTCCAATTGGCTAGATCACCATTTTCAGCCACTTGAAATGCACCTAGTACGCAGATATCAAGATGACCACCGCGCATCATGGCAAAAGAGTCGCCATGATGAAAGAAGCTGCCGCCATCGAGCATTGTGACGTACTCTTTTCCGGCATTAATCAGCTCGGGATCCTCTTCACCTTTGGCAGGTGGTGGCCCAAAAGCTAATAAGCCGTTTTCTGAATGCAAAAATACATCTTTATCATCCGGTAGGTATTGGGCAATTTTAGTTGGTAGTCCGATGCCTAAATTGACATAGGCACCATCTGGAATATCTTGTGCAGCACGCTCGGCGATTTGATCGCGGGTCAAAACGGTGTAGGAAGTATGGTTCATGATGACGCTCCTTATAGTTGGCAATATTAAGCGGTGGCTGTAGTAGCTGTGCTAAAAAGTTCAGCGCTAGCAGATTCAGTGCTAGCAGGCTGAATTTGCACCACATGCTGCACAAAAATACCCGGCGTAATAATGTGTTCAGGATCAAGCGCGCCAAGCTCAACCGTTTCGGAGACTTGGGCGATAGTCACGTCAGCTGCCATTGCCATAATTGGACCAAAGTTACGGGCAGACTTGCGGTACACCAAGTTTCCCCAGCGATCGCCTCTAGAAGCTTTGATTAAAGCAAAATCAGCCTTGATCGGATATTCAAGAACATAGTCTTTACCATCGATTTCTCGAGTTTCCTTACCTTCTGCGAGTAAAGTACCAAAGCCTGTGGGCGTATATACCGCACCGAGTCCCATACCTGCTGCTTGAATACGGCAAGCCAAATTACCCTGTGGTACTAGCTCCAGCTCAATCTTGCCAGCATGATAAAGCTCATCAAATACCCAAGAATCCGATTGACGCGGGAAAGAACAAATGATTTTACGCACAGCACCTGTTTTTAAGAGCTTGGCAAGGCCGTGATCGCCATTACCGGCATTATTATTAATGATGACCAAATCCTTTACGCCTAAATTAATAAGTCCATCAATGAGTTCAGCTGGTTGCCCTGCAGTACCGAAGCCACCAATCATGATGGTGGCGCCATCTTTGATTTGACTAAGTACGTCAGTGATGTTTTTATCTGCTTTGTTAATCATGTTTATATCCTATAAAAAGTCATATGAGGTAGTGTCTTTAAAATTAATAAGTGGTACATGGGTTGGACTCATTGCTCTGACACTACTTAATTTTTTTCGTAAGAGACTTGCTCTTAATTGGCTTCATTATTAGAGGTCGTTAATGAGATAGATGATGTTGGTAGTAGGCGTTTTTTGGTCAGAATATAGTGAGCAATCATGCCAATAAGAATGCCCCAAAACACAGAGCTTAATCCCAAAAAGCTCATACCCGATGCTGTCGCTAAAAATGTAATCAATGCAGAGTCTCTTTGCTCATCATTTTTCATAGCAATGGTGATATTGGCAGAAATGGCACCGATTAATGCAAGGCCGGCCAGTGCCGCGACAAGCTCTTTTGGAAGCAAGCTAAATACCATCACGATACTGCCAGCAAATAAACCGCCAAATAAATAGAAGATGCCATTGGCGACGCCTGCAATATAGCGTTTCTCTTTTACCTCATGAGCATCTTTACCAGTACAAAGCGCCGCAGTGATGGCAGCAAGCACAATGGTAATACCACCAACGCAGGCGACTGCTAACGACGAGAGACTAGAGATGGCGACAATGGGTTTGGCTGGCGTGTTATAACCGCTAAGATTTAAAATAGCCATTCCCGGTAAAAACTGTCCTGTTAAGCTCACAAGAATAAGGGGTATAGCGAGGTTAAACGTTGAGTTCCACGACCATTCAGGTGCAATAAAAGTAGGTATGGTAACGGCTAAATCGAAATGGACAGGGTTCATTTTGCCAAGTAAGACGCTTAAGATAACACCGCATATCAATACCCAGATCATCGTATAGCGCGGCGAAAAGCGTTTGGCTAATAAATAGCAACCGAGCATGCTAAAGACGATAAATGGCATGCTATCAGTGGCTTTAAATAATTCTAAGCCGAATTGAAATAGAATCCCTGCCATCATGCCAGCGGCAATACCGTTAGGAATCCATTTTAATATTTTGTCGAAGTAACCTGTCGCTCCAACAATAAATATGACAATCGCTGAGATGATATAACCGGCAACAGCTTCATTAATACTCATCTGTGGAAATAGGGTAACTAGTAAAGCGGTACCAGGGGCGGACCATGCTGTAATAACCGGTGTTTTATATTTAATAGATAAATAAATACCAGGAATGGCAGCACCGATGGAGACACCCCAAATCCAAGACGCCATCATGGCATCTGAAACTTGTGCGGCTTGTGCGGCCTGAAAAAAAATAATCAAAGGACCCGCATAAGAAATAAGAACCGCTAAGAACCCTGCAACCGAGGCGGAGAGCGACCAATCGCTTTTTAAGGTTTGGATTACAGAGGCCATATTGCTTCCTTGCAAATTAGCATTGGTCATGGGATTAACAGTTTGGGATGACAAATTCAGGTTCATGCTATTTATTGGCAGATTTATTATTAGCCTTCGTCGCCACCGCCCACAGGAATGGTACTTCCAGTAATATAAGAAGACTCATCGGATGCTAAAAACAAGATGGCATTGACTTGCTCATCAATCGTGCCGTAGCGTTTCATAAAGGTGCGATCAATGGTCTGATCAACCACCGCATTCATCCATGATTTTTCATCATCAGTTAATGGTTTGGCGTTACGTGGAATCTTTCTGGGCGGCGCTTCAGTACCGCCAGTTGCTACAGCATTCACACGGATGCCATCGTTTGCATACTCAAAAGCGAGCGATGCGGTCATGGCGTTCACGCCGCCTTTCGCTGTCGAATAGGGTATGCGGTTGATACCGCGAGTAGCGATAGAGGACACATTAACAATAGTGCCTGACTGCTGTTTGACCATGGTTGGTAAAACAGCATGACAACACCATAATGTTGGAAATAATGAGCGGCTAATTTCCTTTTGAATCTCTGCTTCAGAGAAGCTGGTAAAAGGTTTCATCCATATTGCGCCGCCGACATTGTTGACCAATATATCGATACGCCCATAGCTATCAAGTGCCTTATCAATAGCCTCTTTAGCACCTTGATGGGTTTCAAGGTCGGCTTGAATGGTAATTGCCTCTCCACCATTAGCGATGATTTCAGCCAGCACCTCTTCTA
Source organism: Psychrobacter communis (assembly GCF_014836505.1). Lineage (NCBI taxonomy): Bacteria > Pseudomonadati > Pseudomonadota > Gammaproteobacteria > Moraxellales > Moraxellaceae > Psychrobacter > Psychrobacter communis. The sequence continues at coordinate 59,560 of NZ_JACSQR010000012.1, read as the reverse complement.
CTAATGGAGAAAAGTCTGCCATGACGATTTTTCCGCCCTCATTTGCCAAACGTAAAGCGACTCCGCGTCCGATGCCTTGGGCGGCACCAGTAACGATACATACTTTATTATCAAATCTTTTACTCATGACGGTCTCCTAAAAATCTTGCTCATGCTTTGCTAGTAGAGTAATACGGCTAGGCTACGTTATTGTTCACTGGGCGTGAATTTTTCATAGTAAAAATTACTCGGTTTTAGATTACTGCTGTCTAACCAATTACTCACCGCATCCACCATCCCTAACGGACCACACAAGTAGACATCGACGTCACCATCGTTCAGCCACTCATTATCAACATGACTGGTAACATAGCCTTTACGCTCATGATTACTGTCTTCAGCGGCGACACAGGTGCGGTAGTCAAACCAAGGGTGGTTTTGTTTGACTTCTTCTAGTTTCTGAACTTCTATAAGATCAAAGTCGTTGGTGACGCCGTAGACCATCCTGACAGGATGATGAGCACCAGACACTTCTAAGCTTTTTAGCATCGATAAAAAAGGTGCGATACCAGTACCACCTGCTAGAAATAGGGTCGGGCGGATTAGAGGGCGCAGGTAAAAGCTACCAAATGGACCCTCAAAATTAATCTCTTGACCTATAGTCGCAGTATCAGATAAAAAGGTGCTCATTTTGCCGTTAGGAATATTACGAACGACGAACTCAGCCTGCTTGGCATTGGGTACAGAGCTAAATGAGTAAGAGCGCGTTTCGTTGGAGTTAGGAATGTTGATGTTGACGTATTGTCCCGGAAGAAAGACCAAAGCCTCGGGATTATCAATATCTACACCAAAATGAATAGTGGATTCTGACAGCACATTCAGCTGTTGTAGTTTGCCTTTGAATACAGACTTGCCGACTTTACAGGCTTCAGAAGAACTTGGCACTTTGATCACGCAGTCGCTTTCAGGAATCATCTGACAGGTGAGTACATAACCTTCAGCGGCTTCAGCTTCTGTCAGTGCATCTTCGATATACATATCAGGGTGCATGTCGTAGCTGCCAGATTCACAATGGCAACGGCAAGTACCGCAAGCACCATCAAGGCAATCCACAGGGATATTAAATTTTTGACGATAAGCGGCTTCGGCGACGGTTTCGTCGGCTTCACATTTGATGAAGCCTGTGACGCCGTCTTCGAACTGTAGAGCAATATTATATTCCATGAGAAATATCCCTTTTCAACACGTATTAATTAAAAGCTAGTGGCTAAATAATGAGTGAATAATGTTTAGACGTGATAAACATCCATAATTTGATGCACATAGTCGTCTTTTAAGACCACATACTTATCCAAAATTTTTGGTTGGTCTTGAGTCATGTCTATTTTGTACTGAGAGTAACCCCAATAGGTATTGGTCTCGTGATAGCGAAAGGACTTGTTGATCCAGTTGAAACGCACCGTCACAATACCGTCATTGTCTTCGAGTAGTTCAATATTCGATAAATTGTGCGTGGTACGCGTATCAGGAATGGTCGCTGATGAGCGCTCAGTCTCGATGCGGAAGATACGATCTTCAAGACCACGGCGATCCGGATAATAAATCAGCGAGATTTCTCGTTGTGGGTCGCTGATGAGCTGACCATCATCATCCCAACTTGGCATCCAGAAAGGGCAGTCTTCATCGTAATAAGTGAGCCATTCTTCCCATTTTTTCTCATCCAATAAACGCGCTTCACGGTATAGAAACTGTCTAATGTCTTCAATGTTAACCGTTGCATTTTTCATGATTGATATCCTTATTTTTTGTCAGTTCTACAATAAATAGCAGAGTAATAATAAAAAATGTATTAGTCGCTATTAGCACCGTGTAGCTGCTGCTCTTGCTCTAGAGCTTTTTTCATCTCTTCATGCCAGTAGCGATGTTGGACGGTATATAGTCCTTCATCTTCAGTCTTAACACCACTCATTAAAGGTTTGAGGTCAATAGCGGCAGCGCCTTCATCTGCACCTTGAATCCAGTGCTCGGAGCCTCGGCACATATCATTCCATTCAAGCTTGATACCGTTATAACCTTCTTGGCATGAGCGGAACTCTTCTAAGTCATCAGGGGTTGCCATACCAGTAACGTTAAAGAAATCTTCATACTGACGGATACGGCGTGCACGTGACTCATCGCTTTCGCCTTTTGGTGCGATACACCAGATGCTAACTTCAGTTTTGTCAACCGCGATAGGGCGGAGCATACGAATTTGTGAGCCGAACTGATCCATGATGTAGACGTTTGGATATAGGCATAAGTTACGTGAGCGTTCAATCATCCAGTCCGCCATGGCTTCACCGTAGCTGGCGACATACTCATCGCGATAAGCGTAGTTTGGACGGTCTTGTGGGTTTTCCCATTGTGTCCATAACAGCATGTGTCCGTTTTCAAAAGAGTAAAACCCACCGCCTTGTCGACCCCATTTGCCAGCGTTCATGGCTTTGATATTGTCTTCTTTGACTGCTTCAGTTTCTTTACGGCGGGCAGTGGTAGCCGCATAGTTCCAATGGACGGCTGATACGTGATAGCCGTCGGCACCGTTTTCAGCTTGCAGCTTCCAGTTACCATCAAAGGTATAGGTTGAGGTGCCGCGTAACACTTCTAGACCTTCTGGCGATTGATTGACAATCATGTCAAGAATTTTGGTAGAGCCACCAAGCCAGTCTCCGATTGGCTGAACATCATCATTTAAGCTGGCAAAGATAAAGCCTTTATAATTGGCCATCTTCACTTGTTTTAAGTCGTGTGAGCCTTCTTTATTGAAGCATTCTGGATAGCCTGCATGTCTTGGGTCTTTAACTTTAAGCAGCTTACCTGAGTTGTTAAAGGTCCAACCGTGGAATGGGCAGGTGTAAGTGGCTTTATTGCCTTTTTTATGTCGGCAGAGCTGTGCACCACGATGTGAGCATGAGTTAATCATGCAGTGCAGCTCGCCTTCTTTATTGCGGGCAAGAATAACAGGCTGACGACCAATGTATGAGGTGTAGTAGTCGTTGTTATCAGGAACTTGAGATTCATGAGCCAAATACACCCAATTGTTTTCAAAGATGTACTTCATCTCAAGCTCGAACAACTCTTCGTTAGTGAAGGCGCTACGATGCAGGCGATAAATCCCTTTTTCACTGTTCTCTTCTAAAAAATCATCAATAGTGATGTCTGATCCTTCAGGTACTAGATTGATACGCTCGCTCATGGCTGCCTTCCTTGTATAATGACGGTATAAAATGAGATTAGAAGCTAACGTTTGATACGACAACTAAGGACATATCAAACGTAAGTCGCTAATCGTTATTAATGAATGCTATTTAATATGAGTGCTCATTAACCTTGAGCACGGCGGCGTTCTACTTCGCTGCCTTGGACGTTTTGGTCGATATCTTTTACTAAATGAAAGTCAAAGTCGATACTTGCGTAAGGCTTATCAAGCGCTTTTTCTTTTAGCTTGTCCGCATCTTCGACCATCGTTACCTCTGGTACCAAGCCTTCGCGGCTGGCAAAGGCAAAGTCATCCCATAAGTACTCATCGCCATCGATGTTAATTTGTGTGGTCAATTTACGATGCCCGTCGGCACTGGCAAAGAAATGAATGTGAGCTGGGCGATGACCGTGACGTCCTAGCGCGCCCAATACTTTTTGCGTCATTCCTTCTGGTGGTACCGAGTAACCTAGCGGCACGATGCTGCGGAATGCATAATTTCCGTTTTCATCGGTAATGATGCTACGACGTAAGTTGAAATGAGACTGTGACTCATCAAAGAAAGAGTAGTTACCTAAGCTGTTGGCATGCCACACTTCAACTTTTGCGTTTGGAAGAGGCTTTCCATCTTCACCATAAACAGTGCCTTGCATAAATAGCACGGTGCCATTATCAAGGTCAGTGCCATCATCTAGACGCGCAAAGCCCTTTTCTTCTGGCGCACCAGCGACATAGAGTGGACCTTCAATAGTACGTACAGTACCACCGTCAAGACCGGCTGCTTTTAAATCCTCTTCAATCATTAAATCCATGAAGTGATCGAAACCCAAGCCTGGTGATAATAAACCAGCTTCTTTGCCCAAATCACCGATAAACTCAACGCCAGACCAATATTCATCGGCAGTGATTTTTAAGTCGTTAATGGTTTGCATAAGGTCGGTCACGATACGCAAGACAATCTCTTGTACGCGTGGATTGACTTGCTCTGGGTAATCGATTTTACCTTTGATGAACTGCGTAGCTAATGTTTCAATTTGGCTGCGTTCCATGTCTCTCTCCTTGTTGAGGACTGTTTTGTTAAGGGGTTGTTATAGTGAGTATTCTTACTCAAATTTTTATGGATTCTGATATCAGCTGTACTGGCTTGCTTTAGCTGTCATCACTACGAACAGATGATGGATGACGTAACAATGGTGTCACTTCAACCTTCATATACGGATAGAGCGGTAATGACATCATAATGTCATGTAGCTCTTCATTACTCTCAACATCAAAGATACTGAAGTTAGAGTACTGACCGGCTATGCGCCAAATATGACGCCATTTACCTTGCTCTTGGAGCTTTTGTGACAGCGCTTTTTCGGTGGCTTTAAGCTCGTTGACCTTGTCGGCGTCCATATCTGTTGGGATTAAGACATCCATTCTGACGTGGTATAACATAATTATTTCCTTATATTTGATGACGGGTAATTTTTTTAGCTGTTACAGCATTTCAGTTTGAGCATTAGTGGCAAATTGCGGCTTCGATGATTTAAGTGAATTATTGATTGCTTGTTTGGCGTAGTGATAGACTTTATCGCTATCTACTTCGATACCAAGACCTGCGCCCGTAGGTACATTTAACCCAAAATTTTGATAATCAAGAGGCTGTGCTAAAACATCGTCGGTTAATAACAACGGACCAAACAGTTCGGTGTCAAAATTTAGACTGGGATAGGTTGAGAATACATGAGCTGAGGCCACCGTACCGATAGGCCCTTCAAGCATAGTGCCGCCATACAGCTCGATACCTGCTAGATGTGCCATTTGTCCAATAAGACAAGCTGCTCTCAATCCGCCTGCTTGATTAATTTTTACCGCAAAGACATCAGCATAATGATCTGCTGCTAAATGAAAGGCATTCTGAGGATCTTGGACAATTTCATCCGCCATAATCGCCACATCAAAGCGATCAGTTAAACGTTTTAGGGCGGCTTTATTACGCATTGATATAGGTTGTTCTATTAAATCAATGCCTCCAGCTTGTAATAGGCTAATACCTTGTATTGCCTCAAGTTCTGTCCAAGCCTGATTGACATCAACGGTAATGCGGCAATTAGGCAAGGCTGCTTTTATGGCTAATACGTGGGCCACATCATCAGTAATCGGATTGCTACCGATTTTTAATTTAAAAATGCGATGGCGCTTTTGCTCAATCATGCGCTTAGCTTCGGCGATATCGGTCGCTGTATTGCCGCTGGCAAGCGTCCAAGCCACTTCGATACGGTCACGAACACGACCACCAATCAGCTCACTTACTGGTAGGTTTAGGCGTTTACCTTCAATGTCGAGTAGGGCGGTTTCGATGGCACACTTTGCAAAGCGGTTGCCATTGATATGAAGACTTAGCAGCTGCATGGCTTTTGCTGGACTAGTCGGCTGCTCTTTTAATAAAAGAGGGGTAAAGTAGGTGTCGATATTGGTCTTGATGCTATGAGGGCTTTCTTCTGCGTAGCTTAGACCGCCAATGGTGGTTGCTTCACCCCAACCTTCATAGCCATCTTCTGTTTGAATGTGCACCAACACCAAAACTTGTTCGTTCATAACGGTACAAGCGAGCTTATGAGCTCTTATAGTAGGTATCGGTACCAATAAAGTATTAATTGAACGAATCATAACAGTCCCTATTAAGTTAATGCTGCTTCCTTATGCTTAATAAGAACTATAGTTGCTGTATAACGACATGTCTAAGACCTATTTGGTCTGATATTGATACCTTTTGGGTATTTTGATAATCAACCTTCACCGTGTTATGTTCTTTAGGTATCGATAGGCTTATAGGTCACTCAAGGAATAATGTTCAATGGAATTGAGACATTTACGCTATTTTGTAGCGGTAGCAGAGGAAAAAAGTTTTAATAAGGCAGCAGAGCGTTTGTTTATTTCACAGCCCCCACTGAGCCGTCAGATAAAACAGTTGGAAGAAGAGATCGGCGTCACGCTCATTGATAGGGACAATCGCCCTTTAAAGCTTACTGAAGCTGGCGACTTTTTTTATGATCATGCGCTTGAGATAATAAAAAAATCAGATGATCTGCGGGCGATGACCTTTCGTAAAGGCAGCTTTGACAACACATTATCGATAGGTTTTGTGTCGTCGATACTGTATGGCATATTGCCGAAAGTGATTGCGCGCTTCAGAGAGGTCTATCCAAATATAGAGATTAAATTATATGAATTGAACTCTTGGCAGCAAACGCAAAGCTTAGTAGAAGGCAAAATAGATGTCGGTTTTGGAAGGCTTATATTTGAAGACGCTTCTATTAGGCGATTATTACTGAGACAGGAGCGTTTAGTGGTTGCGGTTCCTAACAAGCATCGATTGGCAAAAGAGCAACAAAAGAGTATTCGTTTAATGGATTTAACCAATGAAAATTTATTGTTATATCCAATGGCACCTCGTCCTAGCTTTATCGATTTTGTCTTAGAGCTCTTTGAGTCACGCAATCTAAAAGCAAACTATTTTACTGAGGTACGTGAGCTGCATGTTGCGTTAGGGTTGGTAGCAGCAGGCGAGGGCTTGACTATCGTACCAAAAACGCTTGAGCCTCTGCGGAGTCAGGAAGTGACTTATATTCCTTTCGAGGACGGGCTTTTAACCTCGCCTATCGTCATGAGTGTGAGACACTTTGACAAATCAGAGCTATTAAAAATATTGTTGGACGTGACTTATCAGATTTATGATGAAGAAGGGTTTGATTATAAGCCTGAAAAAATTTAAGAAGATCAATTGCTTATTAATAATCTTAATATGAACTCATAATAGGATAGTTTTATGCCAGAATTCCATTACAAACCCGAAGCAGGCCCGGCGGAAGTAGCACGGCTCGTTTGTGGTAGCCCTTATTATAATCGTCGTGAATACGATTTTTCTGAACTAGAAGACTGACTATAAAGAGCTGATAAAGGTTTAACGCATGCTTAAGTAGCATTATAAATCTGCAACTTCTAAAGTTGAACTATTTTTAAATTATCAAAGAGTAAGTGCTTTGAAAGAGTGTGCTAAGCTTGGGTTTGCTAACTTACCCTAATATGATTATTCGTTTACCAGATTCCGTTATGCGCTTGATGCAGCATATCTCAGCGATATCTAAGTAAAGGTCCGCCACAGTCTTATACATTCTGAAAACCTTGAAAATACCATAAAAAGAGACTTGTCGTATCGCTGCGAACAAGCCTTTTTTTATGAAATATAAGGAACAGTCTTAGGGTATGTGGTCAAATCTACCCAGCACGATTTTATACAAGTTTATTGAACAAAGCTTTTGGTTAATTTAGTATGTTTTTGCGAGTTGTTAAATATATGGCTTTAGAGAGTTAACATATATGGTAATTATGATTACCGTATATTGGCTATTATTCTAATAAACGTTAGTTTTAATCGTATCAATTTCATTATTTTTTAATTTATGTCTGTTAATTTACGTCAAGGATGACCCGTATGAGTATCAAAGCATTTCCAGCAAAATGGATGACTGAAGAGCACGAAATGGTATATGACAGTGCGCTAAAAATGTTTCAAAGCTGGGAGGACAAAGACGAGCAGTGGCGAGAAAACGGTATGATTGACCGCGCGGCTTGGGAAGAGGCCGGCGAGATGGGCTTTTTATGTGCGTCAATACCAGAAGCGTACGGCGGCGGCGGCGGTGATTTTGGTCATGAAGCCGCGATTCTTTTGGCGCAGGCGCAGGCGAACCGAGCCAGTTATGGCGGTATGGTGCACTCAGGTATCGTGGCTCCATATATCTATAAGCTTGGAACTGAAGAGCAAAAAAAATCATTGTTGCCTAAGATGGCGACGGGCGAATATATTGGCGCTATTGCGATGACTGAGCCGACGACGGGCTCTGATCTGCAGGCCATCAAAACTTATGCGATAAAAGAGGGTGATGACTATATTATTAATGGTTCAAAAACCTTTATTACCAATGGTCAGCATGCCAATATCGTGCTATTAGCTTGTAAGACAGACCGCGATAAGGGCGCACAAGGCGTCTCGCTGATTCTTGTTGAGACCGACGATTTAGAAGGCTTTACACGTGGCCGTAACCTAAAAAAGACGGGTCTTGCTGGACAAGATACTTCAGAGCTTTTCTTTAGTAATGTGCGTGTGCCACAAAAAAACGTACTAGGCGGTGTCGAGGGGCTCGGCTTTATACACATGATGCAAGAGCTGCCGCAAGAGCGCCTGATTATTGCTTTAAGTGGCTGCGGCGCGATGAAATTGGCATTAGAGCTGACGCTTGAATATGTCAAAGAGCGTGAAGCCTTTGGCAAGCCAATTTGGCAATTCCAAAACACGCGCTTTAAGCTCGCTGAGGTACAAGCGGATTATTTAGCGGTAAAAGCCTTATGTGATTCAGCAGTTGAGGCGCAAATACAGGGTAAGCTTGACGCCGCGCAAGCATCCTTAATCAAGTACTGGGTGACAGAAAAACAGTGTAAAACGATGGATGAATGCTTACAGTTATTTGGTGGTTACGGTTATATGTCAGAGTACCCAATCGCTCGTATGTATGCCGATGCTCGCGTACAAAAAATCTACGGCGGCACTAATGAAATCATGAAAGAGCTGGCCTCGCGCTTTATGTAATCGCTTATGAGTGAGCAGAATGCGCGCTTCTCAACACTTCCTTATTTAAAACTAGCTACTTAAAAATTAAAGGGATTTATTATGACCCAGACCGCTTATATCTATGATGCGCTCCGCACTCCACGTGGTAAAGGAAAAAAGGATGGCGCTTTGCATCAAGCATCGCCAATTTGGTTGACACGTACGCTACTTAAAGAGATGCAGCAGCGTTATCACTTAGATACCAGCCTCGTCGACGATATCGTGCTTGGTTGTGTGACGCCAGTCGGTGAGCAAGGCTCAGATATCGCTCGTATCGCTGCTCTCGATGCAGGCTGGGATCAACGTGTAGCAGGGGTGACATTGTCACGCTACTGCGCCTCAGGCCTTGAATCTATCAACCTTGCTGCTGCCAAAGTCATGTCCGGTATGGAGGACATGGTTGTAGCGGGCGGCGTTGAGTCTATGAGCCGCGTACCGATGGGCTCAGATGGCGGTGCTTGGTATATGGATCCACGCGTTAATGATGCTACTGGTTTTGTCCCACAAGGGGTTGGCGCTGATACTATCGCGACCCTAAAGGGCTTTAGTCGCAGCGATGTTGATGAGTTTGCCACTGAATCACATAGAAGAGCCGCCGCCGCTTGGGAAAAAGGCTATTTTGATAAATCAGTGGTGCCTGTTAAGGATATTAATGGTTTATTACTATTAGACAAAGACGAAACCATTCGTCCAAATACTGATGTTGCCACTTTAGCAAAGCTCAATCCGTCTTTTGCTATGCCCGGTCAGATGGGTTTTGATAGCGTTATTTTGGATAAATACACCACGATTGAAAAAGTAAACCATGTGCATCATGCTGGCAACTCATCAGGTATCGTCGATGGTGCTGCGATATGTCTTATCGGTAGTGCGGCCGCTGGGGACAAAGCTGGACTTAAGCCGCGAGCGAAGATTACTATGGCAGCGGTCATTGGCTCAGAGCCTTCTATTATGCTGACAGGTCCGACACCAGCTTGTAAAAAAGCGCTAGATAAAGCAGGTATGCAAGCGTCTGATATCGACCTATGGGAGATAAATGAAGCCTTTGCTGCTGTTCCGATGAATACCGCTAGCGACTTTGGTATTTCATTAGATAAAGTCAATGTTAATGGCGGCGCGATTGCGATGGGTCACCCACTCGGCGCAACAGGTGCGATGCTAATGACGACGGTGCTTGATGAGCTTGAGCGCTGCGATTTAAAAACCGCCATGGTTACGCTATGCGTCGGCGGCGGTATGGGGATTGCAACTATCATTGAGCGTGTATAAAAACATTTAGCAAAAACGATTATAAAAATGATTATGGATGATTAACAAGGATTTAAAATGAGCACCAATAGCGTAGATGCCATCAATGCATTAAAGAATTTTTCTGCCCAATCTGATAATGGAATTATCACCGTCACTATCGACCAAACCGAGCGTAAGATGAATGTCATTGGAGAGGGCTTTAATGAAGCCTTTGCTACAATAACGGATGCTTTTATCAATGACCAGGACGCAAAAGGCCTAATTCTAACGTCTGGTAAATCAACCTTTGTGGTTGGCGCAGATATTGACCAATTGGCTACTATTGAAACGGCCGAGCAAGCGTTTGCTTTGGTTGAAGACCTAAAAGGCAGCCTACGCAGGCTTGAAACTTCTGGCAAGCCAGTCGTTGCTGCCATTACGGGTACGGCGCTTGGCGGCGGTCTTGAGCTTGCTTTAGCCTGTCATTATCGTATTGCTATCGATTCACCAAAAACCTCGTCTACAACCAAGCTGGGTTTGCCTGAAGTTAAGCTTGGATTGCTACCCGGCGGCGGTGGTACGCAGCGTTTGCCACGTCTGATCGGTATTCAAAAAGCCCTTGAGCTGATGACCCAAGGCAAAGAGCTGCGTCCACGGCAAGCGCTAGAAATTGGCTTTATTGATGACGTGGCTCATGACAATGACGAGCTTATCAGTAAAGCAAAAGCGTGGCTTAATGACAATCCAAAAGCGCAGCAACCATGGGACAAAAAAGGCTTTAAAATCCCAGGCGGTGACAGCAATCATCTAAAAGTGGTGCAAGTATTTTCTATGGCCCCAGCGATGGCCAATCAAAAATCCCACGGCAACTATCCTGCGATTACCCATATTTTATCTAGCGTGTTTGAAGGCTGCTTAACCGATATCGACAACGGCCTTAAAATCGAGTCGCGTTTTTTTGTCGCCTGCGTGTTATCAGACGTATCCAAAAACATGATTAATAGCCTTTGGACGCAGCTCAATAGTATTAAAAAAGGACAATCACGCCCGCAAGGGTTTGAGCGATCTAAAGTCAGCAAAGTCGGTATTTTAGGCGCTGGCATGATGGGCGCTGGTATCGCTTACGTTTCAGCTAAAGCGGGTATGGAAGTGGTATTGCTCGATACGGCGATTGAAGGTGCCGAAAAAGGCAAAAGCTACTCTACTAAGCTGCTAGACAAAGCCATCAGCCGAGGGCGTTCAACAAAGGACAAAAAACAAGCATTATTAGACCTTATCAAGACCACCACGTCTTATGATGATTTAGAAGGCTGTGATTTAATCATTGAAGCTGTTTTTGAAGATGTAGATATTAAAGCAGAATGTACGCGACAATCTGAAGACGTTATTCCAGAGACTGCCGTTTATGCTTCTAACACCTCAACCTTGCCAGTCACTGAGCTTGCTAAAGCCAGCAAACGCCCGAACCAGTTTATCGGTTTACATTTCTTCTCACCGGTTGATAAGATGCCACTCGTTGAGATTATCGTTGGTGAAAAAACCGACGATGCCACGCTAGCAACAGGTTTTGATTATGTTGGCCAAATTGGCAAGACGCCCATCGTTGTCAATGACAGCCGCGGATTTTATACATCACGTGTTTTTGGCACTTATGTGTCAGAAGGCATTGCCATGTTAGCTGAAGGTGTTCATCCTCGCAGTATAGAAGTGGCTGGTATGAAGTCTGGTATGCCGATGCCGCCGCTGGCACTGCAAGATGAGGTGTCACTCAGCCTGTCACTACACGTGATGGAGCAGACTAAAAAGGCAATGGAGGCAGAAGGTAAGACTTTTACGCCGCATCCTGCGATGTCAGTAGTAGAAAAAATGGTCAAAGAATTTGGCCGCGAAGGTAAAAAGGTGTCTAAAGGTTTTTATGATTATCCAGAGAATGGTGAAAAACATCTATGGTCTGATCTCACTGAATTATATCAAACGACAGATGAGCAGCCCTCGCAGCAAGACTTGGTAGACCGTCTACTTTACGTGCAAGCCAATGAGACTGCCAAATGCTATGAAGAAAACGTCGTGCGTACGGTGGCCGATGCCAACATCGGCTCTATCTTTGGTTGGGGTTTTGCGCCAAACCAAGGGGGGACGCTACAGTTTATCAACTCAGTAGGCGTCGATAAATTTGTCGCGCGTAGTCGTGAGCTGGTACAGAAATATGGCGCACGTTTTGAGCCTGCGCAGATACTAGTGGCAATGGCGGCAAAAGGCGAGGTTTTCTCAGATGACTGAATCGATGGTTAATCAAGCGGATGCTATGAAAGACTGCTTACAAGGGCTGCGCGTCATTGATTTAACGCGCAATCTGCCTGGGCCATTTGCGACCAGATTGCTTGCGGACTTAGGCGCGGACATTATTAAGATTGAACCACTCAATGGCGATCCAGCCCGCGCTTTTGGGGATTTGTTTACCGCCCTTAATCATGGCAAAACCACTTTAAAAGTTGACTTTCGTGACTCGCAAGGTATTGAGACTATCAAAGCGCAAATCAAGGATAGCGACGTGATGCTCGATAGCTTTCGCCCTGAGGTATTAGAAGGCATGGGGCTTGATGCCAAAACCTTGCATGCCATTAATCCAAAGCTGGTCATGGTATCGATTACGGGCTATGGCATGGCTAATAGCGATGGCATCACTCATGATTGGGCGCATAAAGCCGGTCATGATATCAATTTTATGGCGATGAGCGGGGTGCTTGACCAGCTCAAGACGGCAGATGGCGAGCAGGCAATGCCCAATGTTCAGTTTGCAGACTTAGCAGGCGGCAGTGACACGGCGGTGATTGCTCTATTAGCGGCTGTATTTGCAGCCCAGCGTACGGGGAAAGGTCGCCACGTTGCGGTCAGTATGACGCACAGCTTGTATCAGCATCTGGTCATGCCAAAAGCGACTGGAAAACTGGTTGCCAGCTTTTCTGGCAAAAACCCAGAGCCGCAACAGGATTTCTTAGGCGGTTTATTACCTTGTTATCGGTTGTATAGAACTTCCGATGATCGCCATATGGCGGTGGGTTCACTAGAGCTAAAATTCTGGCAAGGGCTGTGTGAAATATTAAAATTGGCTGAAATTAAAGATGTGCATTGGCAGCGTGGGATTATGCCCAATACCAAGAGCAGCCAAGAGGCAGCACAAATGGTTGCTGATACCTTTGCCAATCAGCCTTTAAGCCATTGGCAGCAGGTTTTTGCATCTACCGATGTGTGCGTCACGCCAGTATTGAGTTTAGAGGAGGCAAGAGCACATCCTTTATTTGCCCATCAAGATGAGTATGGGGCGACACTGGGTTGGCAGTAAGGTAATGAAGCTGAAGTAACAGCATTGTTAGTGAATCAGTTAATAGCTTAATCATTTAGCCACTTAATCTCTTAGCCATTATATTTTTAGCATCTACGGCATTCTTAAGCGACTGAAAAAACACTCCTTTTTTGCGTTAACCCCTTTATGAACTTATCACTATTGGCGCGGTAATCGACTTATTGCATGCAATTTTAGAGAAAACGGCAGTATTTCTAGGCAAATGTATAAGCAATCAAGTTTAAAGCCGTACTGACTCAAAATGATTTGTTATCTATTGTTAAACATGAGCGGATGCTAGGTATAATGCAGCCCTAGCATCGTTTTCACTCATACGTCCTTAATAAGAAGATTTTATTATGTCAAACAAGCGTCCCTTATATATTCCTATTGCTGGCCCCGCGCTATTAGAAACCTCTTTATTGAATAAAGGTAGTGCTTTTTCATCAGAAGAACGCGATAGCTTTAATTTAACAGGGCTATTACCACACAACATTGAGACGATTGAAGAGCAGTCTCTGCGGGCTTATCACCAACTGCGTTCATTTACCAATACGATGGATAAGCACATTTATTTGCGTAATATACAAGATACCAATGAGACCTTGTTTCATCATCTGGTTGAGCAGCATATTGAGGAAGTCATGCCGCTCATCTACACGCCAACGGTTGGTCAAGCTTGTGAAAAGTTCTCACAAATTTATCGCCGGAAACGGGGCTTATTTATCTCCTACCCTGAGCGTCATAAAATCGACGATATGCTGCAAAACGCCACCAAACAGAATGTTAAAGTAATCGTTGTCACTGATGGTGAGCGTATATTGGGTCTTGGCGACCAAGGTATTGGTGGTATGGGCATTCCAATTGGCAAATTAGCGTTGTACACAGCTTGCGGTGGCATTAGTCCCGCTTACTGTCTGCCTATTTTGTTAGATGTCGGTACCAATAACCAACAGCTACTTGACGATCCTATGTATATGGGTTGGAGAAATCCACGCATCTCTGGCGATGAATACAGTGAATTTGTCGATTTATTTATTCAAGCCGTTAAGCGTCGTTGGCCAGAGGTTTTATTACAATTTGAAGATTTTGCTCAAGGAAACGCCACGCCGTTATTAAATCGTTATCGTGACCAGTTATGCTGTTTCAATGATGATATTCAAGGGACTGCTGCGGTTTCGGTCGGTGCTTTGATTGCCGCGTGCCTCAATAAAGGGCAAAAACTTAGTCAGCAAAAAATAGCTTTCTTAGGGGCAGGTTCTGCGGGCTGCGGTATTGCTGAGCATATCATTCGCCAAATGCAGCGCGAAGGCTTAACCGAAGAGCAAGCACGCAGCCAAGTATTTATGGTTGACCGTTACGGTTTGCTCATCGATAGCATGACAGAGCTACAAAAATTCCAAGAGCCACTGGTGCAAAAACAATCAGCAATTGAACATTGGGATAAGAGTCAAAAACTCGGTTTAGCGCAAGTGGTGAAACAAGCAAAAATAACGGTATTGTTCGGCGTGAGTGGACAAAAAGGTTTGTTTACTCAAGAGGTGATCGAGTCCTTATGTGCTAATACTGAACACCCAATTGTACTACCGCTTTCAAACCCGACCTCTCGTGTGGAAGCCACACCGCAAGAAGTGATGAACTGGAGCCGTGGTCGCGCCATTATCGCAACGGGTAGTCCTTTTGCTCATACCACTTTTAACGGTCAGTCTTTTGAGGTTTCTCAATGTAATAACAGCTATATATTTCCTGGTATTGGTCTTGGTGTTCTCGCAGCACGGGCGAGAGGTATCAGCGACAATATGTTAATGGCGGCAAGCCAAGCGCTTGCAGATATATCAATGGAGTACGAAAAAGTGCCCGGTGCCATACTACCGCCAATTAAAGTTATTAAAGAGATCAGTAAAAAAATAGCCTATGAAGTGGCACTGCAAGCGGTTCAAGATAAGCTGGCACTACCTATCACGGATGAGAACCTACAGCGCCGATTGGAAGCGAATTTTTGGTTGCCTGAATATCGCAATTATCGTCGTACTTCTTTCTAGTTTTTAGAAGGTGTTTATAGGTAAATAATAAATAAATAGTAGATAGCTGGTTCTAGGCTAGGGCATGTCCTTGCTTGAACGCTAACTGAAATTTGCTAAGTACAGTTTGTCGGTTGTGGCTGATTTGATTTAGCATAAAAACAGCCATTAGTTCAGCAGGCACATCGGCGTCTTTTTATAGTTATCAATTGTTCATTCATTAAAACCGTAAAAGCCCTCTACGCTATATAAAATAGCGTAGAGGGCTTTTTGATTTCCTAGGTAGCTTAAGCTTATGGTTCAAACCCATAATAAGCCTCATATGTGCATCAGTATGGGTACTGTTCAGACGTAGGAGCATTAAGCCTCTTCAGTAATGTATTTAGAGATGATATCGGCAATATTAGCAAAATCAACTATTTCTATATAGTCCGCCCTATTTCTATATCTTCTGAAAGTCCTAAAAAACTCCATAAAAAAGGCTTGCCGCATCGCTGCGAACAAGCCTGATTTAAAATGTGGTGGGCCCAGTATCAACCATATAACAGAAGTAAAATGTTGATTTAACTAGGTTTATTTAAAATTATTATTACTTATACCAACTATTATACCAACAAATGAGTTAGGATATATGCTCAGTGATCAATCAATATGGCAAAGAACTTGACCTAAAATATTATTGTTATCTATTGTTAATATAGCGCCTTCTTATGACTAGAGACATCTTAATAAGGAGTAGTTAGATTATTAGAGGCATAGGTAACAGAAAATAGTTAAGACAAGCTTTTGAAGTTTCTTTTAAATAACATCAATATCTTCTAGCGAATATCAACTACGATAATTTTTCTTGGCTCTATTGAATGATGGTTTTTAATCATTTTTTGAATATTCTGCTTTAGCTTTTTATCGCTATTAAGATGCTGTTGACTGTTTTCTAATATTAGTTGCACATAATTGGGTAGTATCTCTGTTTTATTGTTTTCAATTTGCTCAGTAAGCTTACTCTTTAATGCACTCTTTTTTGAGAACAACTCTTTTAATCTATTTGTAATAGTCTCAATAGACATATAGTCATTCATAGAGTCTTGTTTTAAGTCACAAAATAACTGATAAAAATGAATGCATCTCTCTAAGATTTTTGACTTAGATAATTTTATTCCTTTCGGTAAGTTTGCAAAGTTTTCAATATCGAAAGCACTAGCAATATAGACGCCGCAATCTGGCGTTTTTGAGTAAGGGTATACCGCTGATTGGCTATATAACATATAGAGAGGAACACGCTTATTCTGCTTCGTATAATTTAGCAAAGTATTAATTTGTTGTTTAGTGTCATTTGGGTAACTAAAGGCACTACGATAGGCCTTATGCTCATTGGATATTTTTTTGGCCTGTATTGCTAAAGGTAGACTATAGCTATCGCCTATAAACCATATTTCCATCTCAAAGTCTGCACCAGTAGTTTTGCTTTCTTCATGTTTAGTAAATGACTTAGCTACAAGGTGTGAATTTTTTTGGTTGAGTAAAGACCATCTCCAAAACAGGTAATCAGTTATTGACTCTTCTCCTGCTGATGGTACATGAGCAGTAAAATCAACTACTTCATCTTCAATATTTTTATGCATTTGGCAGAGTGGCATTATTCACCTATTTTTTATTTTATGATGAGCTCAGTTTTACTTATTAAGTAAATTAAGGAAAAGCATTGCTCATCGTATGATTTAAAAT
Source organism: Psychrobacter communis (assembly GCF_014836505.1). Taxonomy (NCBI): domain Bacteria; kingdom Pseudomonadati; phylum Pseudomonadota; class Gammaproteobacteria; order Moraxellales; family Moraxellaceae; genus Psychrobacter; species Psychrobacter communis. Next base: position 42,371 of record NZ_JACSQR010000012.1, on the reverse strand, counting down.
TGTATGTCATCATCAACTGGACCCGTATTAGGTTCAAGATAATCAATTTCTTCAATCAACTGTGCCTTTACGTCTTCAAAATAGCTATTCCAATCGTCAATACTACTAATAGTTTGATAGTCTTCACTATCTTTGATTATAAATATTTCGTCTTCAAGATTTTTTATCTTATGTTTGAGCGTCTTAATAATGACTTTTAGCTGATCTGACTCGCTGACCGTTTCTGAACGTGGCTTGAATATGTCTTGTCTTAATTCAGATAAAATCTGCTTCACTTCGTCCACATCGTTTTTCTTATAAGCCTCATTAAGCTTAATAAAAATCTCTTGTGCGATGTCTTTCATCTTTTCATTAACACGATCAGGATGGCAAATTTGACTGGCTTGTCGATAGGCTTTTTTTATCTCTAAACGTTGCTCATTATCTAGCTCGTAGATTTCTTTTTCGGATTCAAGTTCAAACTGCTCGTTATAGTCTTCTTCATCTTTCACCGCTTCTGCGTACTCTTCTGGATCATCTTCAGTAGATATTTTACGCAGCTCTAATAAGCGTTTGATGTAACCGCCTAGCTCCTGTGTATGACGATGATAAAACTCTGAGCATAGTTGCTCTAACTCTATTTTTTCATTGTCATAGGCGTTGAGCTGATGCTCGAGCTGGCGGATTTCTAGCTTTAAAGCGCTAATATCAATATCATTATAGATAACTAAGGCATGATGGTTTTTGATAAATAGATCAATAAGCGTTATTGCAGTTTCAAAGCTATGCTGCTGTAGTGCTTGAGTGATGGCAGCGATATCTTGCTGAAAAGCATATACTTTTAGCTTGCCATTTTCACGAGTGATGTCTTCTATGTCTTCTAAAACAACGTAGTTTTTGATGATCTCAAGGCGTTTAATAATTTTATTGAGCGGTAGCTCTGGAGTGTCTTCTTGATGATCAAAGTAGGTATTACGAATTTTTTTGAATTGTTTGATGAATTGATCTGCTAAAACCTCATCGCCTTTAGTAATAAGTATATTCTCATGATTCTTCTCAGCTTTATAGCTCCAGTTATAGGAGCCATTAATCACAGTATCGTTATCAATAATACAGAACTTATTATGCATAAGGTCTTGCTTACCATCACCAATAAGATAGGCGGAAGAGCTACCAATATTTAATTGATCATAGTCAATACGACTTTGTTGGTTTATATGGTCGTTTGATAGCATTAGCTGGACGGTGACACCTTGCTGCGCTTTTTGGAGCATGACGTTAAATAATTTTTGATTAGTGAACCAAGCAACGGCAATATAAATACTGCTTTGCGCTGTTTTAAGTTCAAGCGAGATACGATCAGCGATACATTCAAAAACGGCTTCAGTTTGCAAGTTCAATCACCTTCAAAAAAACAACAGTTAAACAACTATCTAAGAAAAACTGAGCCAATCTACGCAAACCTTTGTTTGATCAATAGTTTCAGGTAGTGGCGTAATGGTATTACCATGTATAAAAAGCTGCTTGAGATTATTGAAGTTACCTATGATATCAGACAGTAACGTAAGATGTTTATCACTAATGCGAAGTTCTTTAAGATTACCTAGGTTGCCTATACTCGCAGGTAAGAAATCAAGGTTGAGACCATTGAAATAAAATAATTCAAGACTACTTAGGTTGCCTATACTCTCAGGCAGTGAGGTAATGTTACTGCCATAAAGATACAATGATTGAAGTTTACTTAAGTTGCCTATACTCTCAGGCAGTGAGGTAAGATTTTCTCCTTGAATATTAAGTGACTCAAGATTACTTAGATCTCCTATACTATCAGGTATTGACATAAAATCATTACCAGCTATGTTAAGCCACTCAAGCTTGCTAAGGTTTGCTATGCTTTCAGGTAGGGAGATAATATAGTTACCGCTAATATCAAGTGCTTCAAGATTACTTAAATTTGATATGCTTTTAGGTAGTGAAGTAAGGTTATTATCACTAATATTAAATGATTTGAGATTACCTAGGTTTCCTATGCTTTCAGGTAATGATGTGACATTGTTTTTACCAATATCAAGTATTTTAAGTTTGCTTAGGTTGCCTATGCTCTCAGGTAATGACATAAGACTACTAAAACTTTCCTCACTAAAATCAGCACTCCCACCGGAAAAGAAATCAAGTATTTTTAGGTTGTGTAGGTTTCCTATACTTTCAGGTAAAGAGATAATATTATGTTTGTGAACTTTAAGACAAGTAAGGTTAACCAGTCTCCCTATGCTATTAGGTAAGGATCTAAGGTTCTCAACATCTAATTCAAATGATTTAAGCTTGTTTAGTTTGCCTATGCTCTCAGGTAGCAAAGTAAGGCTTCCACTATAAATATCAAGTGATTTAAGATTGCTTAGGTTGCCTATGCTCTCAGGTAGCAGAGTAAGGCTTCCACTATAAATATCAAGTGATTTAAGATTGCTTAGGTTGCCTATGCTCTCAGGTAGCAAAGTAAGGTCTGCACTAATAGAAAGTGTTTTAAGCTTGCTTAGGTTGCCTATGCTCTTAGATAGCAAAGTAAGGTCTGCACTAATAGAAAGTGTTCTAAGCTTGCTTAGGTTGCCTATGCTCTCAGGTAGCGAATTAAGGTTTTTACCATGGATATTAAGTGATTTAAGATTGCTTAAGTTGCCTATGCTCTCAGGTAGCGAATTAAGGTTTTTACCATGGATATTAAGTGATTTAAGATTGCTTAGGTTGCCTATGCTCTCAGGTAGGCATATAAGGCTTCCACTATAAATATCAAGTGATTTAAGATTGCTTAAGTTGCCTATACTCTCAGGTAGGCATTTAAGGTCTGCACTAATAGAAAGTGTTTTAAGATTGCTTAGGTTGCCTATGCTCTCAGGTAGCGAATCAAACGTCTTATATATAAATTCCATAGCTACTAATGCTGATAAAGCTAATCTATTGCGAGGAATAGTATCTTCGTCAATTCCGAAATTGTCTGCCCATTCCCAAATCTCTTGCATCCAGCTTTCATCACCCAAAGCTTGACTCGAGGTTCTTGCTATTGCCGCGGCTCTGATAATATCAGACGTTAGGCTGATTTGGCTCCTGCGACCCTTGCTAATTATTAACCCTTTGCTAGTGCGCTCAACTAGAGCGTTGGATTCTAAATCATCTTTTTGAGTCATAGTTTACGTGTCTTATTTATAGTTATATCAATGAATCATAGTTAATACGACTTTGTTGATTTATACGGTCATTTAAACGTATTGAATTGAACGGTAGTGCCTTACTGAGCTCTTTGTTGCACTCCATTAAATAGTTTTTTATTGGCGAACCAAGCAACGACAATGTAAATATTGTTTTGTACTTTTTCAAGCTCAAGCGAGATAAATTCGAAGATAGCTTCTGTTTGCATGTTAGATTAACTTTAGTATTTAATATTATATTTAAAGGTAATCCTATTCTCTATATATATGAACCTTTGTTTTATCAATAGTTTGAGGGAGTGACGTAATATTGGTATCAACAATACTAATATAACTAAGGTTACTTAAGTTTCCTACACTCTCAGGTAATGACGTAAATTCGCTATAATCAATAATAATTGATTGAAGATTGATTAAACTTTCTATACTTTCAGGTAACGATGTGAAGTTGTTATTACTAAGGTCAATGGATTCAACATTACTTAGATTTCCTGTACTTTCAGGTAGTGAAGTAAGGTTATTGTTATCAATATTAAATATTTCAAGATTAATTAAATTTCCTATACTCTCAGGTAATGACGTGAGGCTATTACTACCGAGACTAAGTGATTTAAGATTACTTAGCTCTCCTATGCTTTCAGGTAGTGACGTAAGTTTGTTAATACTGGCACTGAGTCCTTTAAGATTAACTAGGTCCCCTATGCTCTTAGGTAATGACGTAAGTTTGTTATCACGAACACAAAGTGAATTGAGACTACTTAGACTGCCTATACTTTCAGGTAGTGAAGTAAGATTATTGCCTACCACATTAAGTCCTTTAAGATTGACTAGACCTCCTATGCTCTCAGGTAGTAACGTAAGATTATTGCCTTCAACATTAAGCTCTTTAAGACTGACTAGACTTCCTATACTCTCAGGTAGTGACGTAATATTGTTACTCTTAACATAGGCTGATTTAGAAGCCTTTGAGTTTTCTATAGTTTTAGTCAAGCGATAATGATGGAAAACATTAACCTTAAGTATTTCAAGCTTACTTAGATTTCCTATGCTCTCGGGCAGTGAGATAATTTTGTTACTACCAGCAGTAAGTGATTCAAGATTATATAGTTTTCCCACACCCTCAGGTAGTGATGTGATGATGTTACGATGAACATGAAGTTTTTTAAGATTGACTAGACTTCCTATGCTCTCAGGTAATAACATAAGATTATTGTGATTAACATGAAGTTCTTCAAGGTTACTTAGGTTTCCTATACTCTCAGGCAATGAGTTAAGCTTATTATGTGTAGCTTTAAGTAATTCAAGATTAATTAAATTTCCTATATTCTCAGGCAGTGATGTGAAGTCGCTATAATTAATATCAAGATGCGTTAGATTGACAAGATTACTTATGCTTTCAGGTAGTGAAATAAGCTTGGTAGCTGAAATCTCAAGAGACGTGAGATTGATAAGGTTACCTATATTCTCGGGTAAAAAATCAATATCGTCACCAAAAATAGAAAGGTTCTCTAACGCTAATAAATCTACACCATTACGAGGGATAACATCTTCAGGAAGTTCATAATTATCAGCCCAATCCCATATTTCTTGCATCCAACTTTCATCAACCAAAGCTTGACTCGAAGTTCTTGCTATTGCCGCCGCTTTGATAATATCAGAGGTTAGGCTGATTTGGCTTCTACGACCTTTATTAGTCATCAACCCCTTACTAGTACGCTTAACTAGAGCGTTGGATTCTATAGGTTTTGGATCATCTTTTTGAGTCATAATTTGCCTGATATCTTTATTGAAAGCTCGTTATAGCAATATGAGTAGATCATAACATAGTATGTTTTTTTAGGAAGGTTGACCCCTGCCGTCAATCCCGTATATATAAACTTGGGAGATTTTGATTACGCAGCCTGACGATAATAATCAAACCCCGATATTAATAGCGTCACCTAAGAAAAGTGAGTTTCATACCTCAGCTCTCTACATTATATAAATAATAGCATATAGAGCTTTTCCGAATTGTCAGAGTAAGATTGATCCATGGTATATGCAGATATTGATGATATTTTAAACACCATAATATTGAGGGATCCATTACCTAATAAGTTATAGTGTAGATTGTTGTAGGTTAACTGATCTCTAATATCGATCTCAAATTCGGAACTGAATCTTTAACTTGATTCAAATCTAGCTACTCAGCAAACATATATACTCTTATACGCTGACCTATTTTATTATGCCACTACAATCCTTATAACCTCATTAATGAAGTAGTTGGCGTCTGACAAATCTCAAGCCAGCCTATAAACTAACTTTTCTTATGCGTTCCCGTTGATTGGCGTTACTCATCATTAATATTCCTTAACTTTTCACATAATCTTTCTAGATTAGCAATAACATCTTCTACAGTAGTTTGTTCGGTGTTAATGAAGTAAGAAGGATGAGCTACTTTATCTAGCTCTTGTTTTGGACTTATGCGTTCAAATCCTGAATCTAGTAATAAGCCTTTAATTAGTTCGGGATAAGGGTTGAGAGTGTTGTTTTTAAAGATGATGTTAAAATGGTCATCTGCTTTTGTTATTTCAATAGAAAATAGCTGATCATCAAAGTCCCAGCCTTTTACGTGTAAGCCTGCTGACTCATATCTGGATTTAACTTCGTGATAATGTAAATTGGTAAAAGGTTTTAGTAAAGAAGGGAAGGAGTCTTCGGATTTTCGCAATTTACTTTCAATAACTTTAGTATAAAACTCAGAGTGATAATGATTTCTTTGGGATTTTCCAAGAATTGTGATCTGAGAACCTTCAAGTTCTATAAATCCTCTTTTGCTATATTCAAAAATATTAAAGTGCTCAATGAGCATTTTACGCCAATATTCAACCTGATCTTTTTCTAAAGTCTGATGATAGATTTTCTCTAGTGAATTAGTGATATCCTCATTATCATAATTTTTATCATCTAATACGGCTTTAATATATGCTTGCTTAGTTTCCATCTCATTAGAACCGATACGTAATAGACGTTTCCAACTGTGATCTCGACTAATATTATCTTTAGTTGAACGTGTGTGTAGCATATTAAAACGAGTATCTCTTTTGGTAAAGTAGAACCCTTTACTAAGTACAGCTCGTTCCCAACGGTAATCGAGATTAATAGTGCTATCTTCAATCAAGCTAAATATTCTACCCGCTGATTCCGAATATTTATTGAATTGAGTAAGGTATTGATTGTTATCTACTTCATTCCAATTGCAATCCTTATGTTCACGATAAAATGCTAAAATTCCCGAAAAATTCAACAGAAAACCAATTTGACCTTTAAAAAATGGGTGATTCTCTGCCGTATAAATTGCCGATTGCCATTCTTCTGACTTTAATAGTAAATGAGCCTTTATTCTTTCTTCTAGAACTTGTTCGCCTAAAAATCCAGTTATATTAGTGTTTTTCACTAGGGTATCTAGAATTGGCTCATTAAGCTCACTTAATGCCTCAATTGAATGTAAGGCACGATAAAAGTCGTCTGAACCGTCGACGATAGTATTTTCAGTTAGGTTGGAGATAACGCGCGTCCAATTCCTCAGTTCAGACTGATCTAATGACGAATCATGCTTTGACAGGTAAGAGTAAAACGCAAAAAATCTAAGTTTGTCGACATAGCTTGTTTCATTCAATAGAACTTTTTTGAATGTCTCTTCTTCGGTATAGTATTTTTGATTAGGAAGGTATGTTTTTATTTTTTGAGTAGAATCTTGGTCCTCGATTAAGTCAAAAATCCTGATTAAACGAATAATAAATTTTTGGTTTAAGCAGCTTAGGATTTCGTATTCAGATATTGTAGTAGGCGATAGCTTAGATCCTGTACCCATAAGCACGCTTAAATCATCTTTTTCTGGTGCTTTAGAGGAGTCTTTATTATCTAGCAGATATTGATATAAGATGATTAAGCGAATGAAGTTCATAAGCTCATCATCGTAAGTATTGTCCTGTGAGAATAGGTTTCTATAAGGCCAAAATAAATCTGCCCAATGGGTATCGATTTTATGGATAAAATATTTATAGCCATCTACACGGTTATCATTAAACCCTGTAATATCCAATTTATAGTCCGGCCAGCCGTCAGTGTACGATTCTATGATTTGCTCAAGTTTGGCCTTGAAGTTTTCAAACGAAGTCAGAGGTTTACCACGTGCATTCATTTTAATATAAAGCTCGTCGGATAAACCAAAAGACTCTAAACGCAAAAACTGAAATGTGATGTAAGGAGTTTCTGTATTTATTAGTCTCTGGTATAAGTCACCTTCATATACCGAGAATTTCTTCTGAATGGCGTCAAGCATATGCAAGCAGGCTTGAACAGTGGGGTCTTGTTTCCATGATAGATAGAACCAATTACTGTCGCTAATTAGCTCACTTACTGAATAAGTGTTTAAGCCTTCTGTCTCTGGTTGAGTGAGCTTGTTTTCAAAGTTATCATCTGCAGTCAAGGCATCAAAAAACTCAGTTGAGCTGGGACGGGTTTTATAAGTGAAGCGTGATTTATTATTTATTGTGAAACGTTCTCTAAATTCAGCAGTTCGATGGTTTTTAACTGCTAAAAACCAGTGTAATAAAAATAGGGTGGTCAGTCGTTGCTGGCCATCAAGTACCGAAAATATACCATAGTCAATATTTCCATAAATAAAGTCTAAATCTAGAGATTGATTGGTATTAGTACGATCAGTAGTTAATGCCAGGTATAAAGCATCTAGGAACGTATTTCTAACTTCATACTCGTCTTTTCTACCTTGAGCATAGTCGCGTTGGATGATTGGAATCTCAACAAATTCGACTCGATAAAATAACCCATTAAAGGTCAGTTTTTCTCCCATATTCATTATTGAGCTCCCGTTTCAGTAAAAAAGTCAGTCATGATATCTAGCATAGCTTCTTGATAGTCTTCACTATCTTTAGTTTCCCAGTACAGCATCTTGTCTACGTTTTTACTGTAATACTTCAAAAACACGTTTTTAGTGCATAAAGGTACATAGGTAGCTTGTTTATCCAGCTCGATTATCCGTTTTCGTTTGATAGGGAAGATGGCATTTTTGTAGCTGCGATTGGTAGAGCTATCAAGCAAGGTTAAGTTGCCTATAGAACTGTCTACTTCATCATTACTGTTGGGATCATATAATTTGATGACACGGTCGTATATATCTTTAAACTGATCCTTAGTAAAGGATGTATAACAAAGGTTTATGGCCTGAATTTTGATAAGCTGTGCTTCAGCCAAGTTGTTAGGTGGTAGGAGGTCTGGCTCAGCTAGTGTGTTGTTATCAGAAATATACTCAATAACCTGCTCAAGCCACTGTTCTTGCCTTTCTTTACTTTCTGGAATTTCTGAGCTAACAGAGCGGATGTGCTCTATGTCCCACTGATCCAGTTTGAATTTTTCAAACTGAAAGCGAGCATTAGAGTCTGGATTGTTTAGTAGACTTGCAATATTAAATAGCAGTAGTATTTGGCGTAGTTTGTTTGTCGTACTAGTTTCGTAGCTCAGCTCAGCTAGGTAGTTATCTATTGTATTCCTTAGATTACTATGAGATAGAACCTTATCTATCTTCACGTTAAATATCAGATGAAGGATGCGCTTGATTAAGCGCTGATGAAAATATTTTTTACCTTTGCTATTACTACTCAGCTTAAATATTTCGGAAATACTGATATTTTGAGATACGAGGTAGCCGATTAGGTGGAATAACGTACGGTCGTTAAACCATTCTTCTAAAGTCATAAATACTTTTTTGACTTTGAGCCATTCATTGCTTATATCGACTTGGTCATTAACAAACCATTCATTGAATTGGATAAAAGTTTTAAACTTATCGTTATCGATAATATTTTGACTGTTTTTAAATTCTAATGCTCTAAGCTGTAAAATAAACTCAATACGGTTGGTTTTGATGTTCTCGTTACTTATAAAATACCAAAACGCATCATCTTGCAGGCTTTTTTCAATTGAATCCCATTCTTGAGATATCTTCACTTGTTCTAATCTTATAGATTTATTTTGTTCTTTTATACTTTGATTATTATCAATAAAATTGCTAGATTTTAAAAACAATGCTTTCACAAGTTCAGCGTTCACCAATGGAATTTTACCCATATTTAATCGAGTAAATACTTCAGTAGCATTTTCATTTTCACCAAGCTCATACCAGATAACTTTAACATTTTTGCCAATCTCATCTTCATTAAGCAGAGTTTGAATAAGCTGTATTCGATAATTGCCTTTATCTTTAAACCACTCATCGACGGCCTTTTTGGCCTCTACAATATGAAAGAAATCGATGTTGTCTTCGGCTTGATCCTCGTTGATACTAGCTAAGAACTCAGAAGAGTCAGTTCTAGTCTCATAACTGATTTGATATCGAGATTTTCCAACTAAGGGAAGAATTTCCTTAAGGCAGGTTAAGATAATATGGATTGTGGTTAAGCGCTGTTGACCATCTACAATTTCCCATTTGTCGCCATTCTCTTTAACTACTATGGGCTGTAAGCAATAAAATTTATCTTTAGCATTCGTACTATTTTCGACTTGCTGTTGGAATTCTTTAATATCCTCAAGTAGGTCAGTTACTTGTCTCTTAGTCCAACGGTAACCCCGTTGATACGCTGGTATGTAAAACTCTTTGTCAAGTAAATCATTGATTGGCTTTAGCATTAATGCATTATCTTGCATTGTGATTCCTCAGTTTTCAATAGTGAATGTAGTAATCATATCTTGCCAGTCAGCAACTGCTTCTTAATATCCTGCGTTTTAGCAAGTCTCGTTTATAGCGCTTAGATTTCTATGTGCATATCGAAGAGGAGGATTGCGATGGCAGGTTGTTCCTTATAAGTAGGAGTAGGGATTAAATAGCTTCTTACCACATCAAACCCCGATATGAATAGCGTCACCTAAGAAAAATAAGTTTCATACCCCAGTCATCTACACTATATAAATAATAGTATATAGAGCTCTTCCGAATTGCCGGAGTAAGATTGATCCATGACATATGCAGATATTGATGATATTTTAAACACCATAATATTGAGGGATTTACTACCTAATCAGTTATAGTTTTAATAAGAACTTAATCTACTTTAGCGTTACCTATTTCTAGTATCGATCTCAATTTTCAGCATAGCTCGACTATAAAACTGACTACATCAGTGTATTTATACCGACTCTAATGCTTGCTGGCATGCTTGAGCTAAATAAGGGTCTACACTGTCCTGTTTAAGCAGCCATTTGATATAGCCAGCACCTTCAGAGCTTGCAGCTAAATCTGTAATAGCCTCCCCTTTATGTTTGCCAAAACTTAAATGCGTGGGTATACGCGCCATTTGGCTAAATTCATACAAGCTTTCTATATCACTTATCTCATGACCTTGGCTATTAGCTAAATCAATCAGACTACCAAGCACTAGCTCAGTGAAGTAAATGTCAGCAATGGCAGCATGCGCGTTCCTTGCTTGAGCACGGGCTATATCTCGGTGAAAGTGATAGAGGAGGGATACTAGCTTATGGCTTTCAAGCGTCGGAAGCAGGAAGTTAGCCATCGCATTGGTACATATCAACTTAGGCTCATGGGTCACGCCAGCATTTTTAAGAACAGCCATGTCAAAATCAATATTGTGGCCAATTAAATACTCAACACTACTAGGTAATCTGAAGTCTGTATGAGGTGGCTCATCCGCAACATCCTCATCACAGATATGTGATATCGCCATAGAGCCAAGGGTGATTTCTTTGAGAGGATTAAAGCGCTTAGCTCGCGGAGCTTGTAATACGAATACCTTGCCATCGTTTATTTCAATAATAGAATAGGCCGCTTCAGTCATGTGCGGTTCAATAAGTCCTGTCGTTTCTGTGTCGAGTATATAAGTAGTCATAATTTTATTTGTAGTTCTTATTTGAGGATGAGATTTAAAATAGTGAAATATTTGATGTGATTAGCATCGGCTTAGAGGGCTAGTAGTAAGTGATAAATTAACATATAAATTGGTAATAGCTATAATTTATCAGATTTCTTGATTAAATAATCGCCAATCGATGAAACTATATATACAGACTAGACTAAGGATCCAATCATGCAAAATTCATATCCACAAAAACCAATACTCGAACGATGTAATAACATCCCCCAACTTATTAGCATTAAGGATGTCGTTAATTATACTAGCCTTAGTCGTTCTACCATCTATGAGATGATTAATGAGGAGTCTGATCGCTACGATCCAACGTTCCCAAAAAAGGTACAACTTACAAAAGTCAGAGTAGTGTGGGTAGCGAGTGAAATAGCCGAGTGGATTAATAACAAAATTGGGGAACGCTTAGCATGAAAAATAGAAAAGCTATTGAGTGAAAATATGGTTCTAGCTACCTTAGAATGAGCACTAGCTGAACGTAATAACTAAAAAGATGTGATTCGTTTGAAGTTGATTGGCATGACAAGTCAATCTATCAGGGCTGGTTAAATCAATAAAACAGCTTCATTTCTAGGCACAGCATTACATAATGAAAGGCTTAGTGGAATAAGTCTGAATTACAGTAAGTTAATTAATCATACCTCTAAGGATTCTCATAGTGCCTACAGCAGAATTTCAGCTTAACTTCTTAAGACGTATTCAATGGTTACTTGAGTCTAGCTCTTATACCTCGACCTATAAATTTGCATTATTAATCGCAGTAACCAACCTTTCTATAGAGTCTGGGACTAGTGATAACAGTAAATGCATTATTTCTTATGATCAGTTGGCAGAGAAGTTTATTCAGCTTTATTGGACACAAGCATTACCATTCTCAGATCAATATGGTGAATCTATACTGAAGCAAAGCAGTACAACAGGCCAAGCTAAGGTCATCACTAGTATCTTAACCCTGCAAGAAGAAACTAAGACGACCAACTTAAATATAGCTCGGATACGTAATATCAAAAAGTGGCAATCGACAATTAAAGAAATAGCCCGAACGATTAAAAACAACCCTGCCAAGTATCTACAAAGTGCAGAAGATAAAGTTAGCCGTGAATTCTTTTATATCTATAACTCAAGAGAAAACGCAATCATATTAAAGTCTGGGATCGCTTACTGTTTTGCGCGGTTTAGTCAGATAATCCATAAGCTTTGCCAGCAATACTGGACAGAGTTTGTACGTAACAATCGTCACAACCAACCATACTTTAGTGATGATATTGATTTACAAGGTTTTTTGTTTAACCAAACACGCCAAGATCTAAGCTTGTTAGTACCTATACTAAATGATACACAGCATGGTCAGTGCTTCTACTGTCAAAAACCATTAAAGAAAGACATCGAAGTTGATCATTTTGTACCTTGGTCAAAATATCCCAATGATACGACTCATAATTTTGTACTGACTGATCATAAATGTAATAACAGTAAACGTGACTATCTTGCTGAAGAGAAGTTTTATGAAAAGTGGTTGAGGCGTAACCAACAATATGGGCAGACTATTGAACAAGAAACAGATGGTATTGGCTTTATAAGCAATCAGAAGCGTTCAGAAACTATTAGTCAATGGGCCTACCAAATAGCTGTAGAGCATGAAGACCTAGTCTGGTCACCAGAGTCAAATATGAGGCTACGTACTATCAACCCTGAGCTGTTACCCAGATTGAAGGGGGTAGTACTTTAAATATATCTATTTTATGAATAATCGCTTGTTGATAATTAATGTGGAGTTATTACAACCATGCATAGAAACTTGCGTGAGTTAGGCTGATAAAGTTATGGTTTAAAATTGTCATAATAGCGATTTTCAAAATCAAAAAGGGAAGTATATCAACCATGATTATGCTTTTTCTTAAGATGTATTATTAAATGCTTGTCACATATTTAAAACATATGACAGAGTAGCGCCTTATTTTGATATGATTACAAAATTTACTGATCTTATTGGAGGCAGTTAATAAAATGACTGATAATGCTAGGCGTGCAGTAGATATGCAAGACTATCTAGGCGACCTGATTGGAGGTAGCCTACTGATTACAGAAACAAGAGTTATTGCAGAATCTCTTCTTAAAAAACTACCTGAAGATGAGTTGAGAGCTTTGATAGTAGAGCAAAATATTCTACAGAAGAAGTCTGATAAAACATCTAGCCGCTATGCGAGTGCAATCCGAAAGCGAATTGAGGGATTGGGTGATGAGTTCATGCAGTCGTTGTTGACTGCGGCAGATAGAGCTTATATTCAACTGTTATTGGTTGCTGTAATGATCAACTCTCCAATAGTTGAAGACTTTATGAAATTAAGTCTAGCAGAGGCGAAAAGAACCTATAAACCAAACTTACCCAGCGATGCCTGGAGTGAGTTTATTGATACACAGGTTTTAAAGTATCCAGATTTGCGTAGATACTCAGAATCAACTATAAAAAAATTGGGTAGTAATGTAATAAAAATATTAGTTGATAGTGACTATCTAAGCGATAGTCGTAAACGCGAGATATATCCTGTATATCTACTCCCAGAAGTAAAAGAGTGGCTTCTACGCCTCAATAGAGGTGATTTGATAGAGGTTATGGAGTGTACTGTATGAAGGCATTACAACGTCGATTAGATTTGATATTTGATAGGATTGAAAGTCCTAAATTTTTAAAGAATGATGGCTTAGGTAATGAAATCGGGTTTTGGGTTTTTGACTACCCAGCCAAGCATGAAATACTGGTTCGTGAAAATTTAGAGTCAATAACGAGAAAGCTAGAGAGTCGTAAGTACAAATTTGAGCACTTAAATATATTTGAAGTTCTTATATCTATATTAGAGGAGCGTGGAATTTTTGATCGTGCATGCCAGCGCGAGAAAAAAGTAGGCGTAGAGGCTATCAAGAAGACGCTATCTGGACCGCTTAGCCAAGAGAAAGTTGCAAAGTTTATTGCCAGTAAATACAAGCTTGATGAGTTAGACTTTTTAATCTTGTCTGGTCTAGGCAATGCATGGCCTCTTATAAGAGGTCATGAGCTACTTAGTGCCTTACAGGATGTTATGGGTAGTACACCGCTGATTTTATTCTACCCTGGAGGTTACAGCGGTAGGGATCTGCATCCCTTCGGGCTAATCGATTCACAAAATTATTATCGTGCTTTCAAGTTAGTGCCTGAAAGTGGTAACGAAACAAATATTAATAATTAATAAAAAATAGAGAGATTGAGATGAATATTGAAAGTATTTTTTCAAAAAAATTAACACGTAATATTAATGGTGTTGTAAAAGCAGAAGAAAAAGATAACGAAAATATATTCGTTGAGCTAGATGAGTATGTAGTAACACGAGAGTTACACAAGCATTTCAATGATTTTTTTGAAGTATATTCTCCAACAGTGAACTATCAAGGCGTTGCATCATCAGGGAATAACGGTGTTTGGATATCGGGTTTTTTTGGTTCAGGTAAGTCACATTTTTTAAAAATCCTGTCGTACTTATTAGAAAATAACGTGGTCGAGTATGAGGGCAACAGTCGTAGAGCCGTAGACTTTTTCGAAAATAAAATTAACGATAACGAGCTATGGGCCAATATTCAAAATGCTGGATCAAAAAATACAGATGTAATTTTATTTAATATTGATTCAAGGGCCAACACTGAAGATCGTGAGAATGCGATTCTAAAGGTTTTTTTGAAGGTATTTAATGAGCGCTTGGGCTATTGTGCTGATTTTCCTCATATTGCACATTTAGAGAGGGAGTTGGATGAGCGTAAGCAGTACGAGGCTTTTAAGAGTAAATTTGCCGAGCTTGCAGACTCTACATGGGAAGATGAGAGAGATGCGTATGATTTTTATAGAGACGAGATAGCTGAAGCATTAAGCTATGCTACTAAACAGTCCGCAGAGTCTGCCAAACAGATGATTGAAAATGTGGAAGATAATTTTCCGCTAGATATTCATAATTTTTGTACTTGGGTAAAAGACTATTTAGACTCATCAGGTGATAAGAACATACTTTTTTTAGTTGATGAAGTAGGGCAGTTTATAGGCAAAAATACGCAAATGATGCTGAAGTTGCAGACTATTACAGAGAACCTAGGGACTTACTGTAATGGTAGAGCATGGGTGATTGTTACATCACAAGCTGATATTGATGCTGCTATTGGTAGTATGAATCGAGGAGAGAGTCAGGATTTTTCTAAAATTCAAGGTCGTTTCAAAACACGGTTGGCTCTCTCGAGTAGTAATACGTCAGAAGTTATTCAAAAAAGGCTGTTGGCAAAAACAGATAAAGCGGAAGAGGCTTTGCTTAAGATATTTTCTGCAGAAGGAGATATTCTTAGACATCAATTGTCATTTGATAAGACGACTACAGCTGAGTTAAAAGGTTATACCGATGGCAAAAGCTTTGTAGCCAACTATCCATTTATACCTTATCACTACTTGCTTGTTCAAAAAGTATTTGAATCTATAAGAACTAAAGGTGCGACAGGGAAGCACTTGGCGATGGGAGAGCGCTCGCTGCTAGACGCGTTCCAAAATGCAGCAAAGCAAATTAAAAATGAAGAGTTGAATGTCTTAGTTCCTTTTCATAGCTTTTATGCCCCTATAGAGAGTTTCTTGGAACCAGCGGTCAAAAGAACCATTGATCAAGCTTTAGAGTTGGATTCACTTTCAGATTTTGATGGTCAAATTCTAAAAACCTTATTTCTAATACGCTATGTCGATACGGTCAAAAGCACTTTAGACAATCTGGTAACTTTATCTATTAGCAAGATAGATGAAGATAAAATAGTGTTGCGAAAGAAGATAGAAGACAGTCTTGAGCGTCTTGAGCGTCAACTTCTTATTGCTAGAAATGGGGAAGAGTTTATATTTCTAACCAATGAGGAAAAAGAAATAGAAAACGAGATCCGTAATACAGATTGTGAGATATCTGAGTTATCTAGCAAGCTATCTTCCATAGTGTTTGATAACATTCTAAAAGGCAACCGGGTTTATCGTTATCCAGTTAACAAACAAGACTTTTCTGTTAGCCGATTTTGCAATGGACACCCGAAAGATGGACTTATTCTTGAAGACTTGGTTTTAAAAATCACCTCACCTTTGGACACAGATTATAATAGTTTTTCGACAGACTATGATTGTACTGAGTACACTCTTAAAGACGACGGTAGTATGTTAGTTAAGCTTGGAGAAAACCAGCGTTTGTGGGCGGAATTAACTACTTATATTAAAACAGATAGGTTCTTAAAACAAAATTCAGGTCAGCGACGTGAACAAGAGCATTTGCTAAGAGAAAAGCAAATGGAAAATATTGAGCGTGAAAAGCGTCTAAAAACTGATTTTGAGAACTTGTTTTTGGAGGCTGAGGTATATGCAATTGGTACAAAAATGCCAAAAAAACCTTCAACGCCCATCGCAGTTTTAGAAGAGTCTTATAAGTATGTTATTGAAAATACTTTTGAAAAGTTGAACATGCTTAAAGCTTCGCAGGGTGATGTTCTAAGAGAGCTCAAGGCTGTTCTGACAGCAGATGATATGGCTCAAGCTGGCTTGGATCTTCAAACTGAAGAAAATAATCCTGCAGCGTTACAAGAAGTGGATAATTATATTTCACTCAATTTCGAACGTAATATCCCAGTCAGCTTACGTGACGTAGTGGCACATTTTAGCAAGCGTCCTTATGGTTGGCCTGATAATGAAATATTACTTGTGGTTGCTAGACTTGGGCTGGCAGGCAAGCTTTCATTTGATATCGGCAGAGACAGCCTACCGCTCAATAAAGCTTATGATTCATTTACGAATGGGCGTAAGCGTCCTGATATTCGAATAAGTACCGTTCGCCGGCATGGTGAGTCAGACATTAAAAACGCATCTGCATTAGTTAAAGATTTATTTGGCAAAACCTTTACAGGATCTGAAGAAAAAGAATTGTATGCATTGATCGTTTCTGAACTAAAAAGCTGGCGAGATGATTTAAAGGCGTTCCAGAATAGATCACAGAGTGGAAAGTTTCCTGGTAAGCAAAAAATTGAAGCAGGTTTGGTTTTAGTCAGTGGAGTGTTAGAGGAAAGTACTAGCTATTTGCTAATTGAACGCTTTGTGAAAGAAAAAACAAGCTTGGAAGATTTTTATGAAGACTTTGAGGATTTAGAAGATTTTTATGAAAATCAAGTGGATACCTGGTTGCAGCTTGATGTGGCATTGAATCAAAGGTTCAAAGCGAACAAATCAAAGTTGATGGAGAGCCCAGAAGCTGCCAAAGCCCTTGAAGAGCTTGAATCCATACACAGCATGGAAGATCCTTATAGTAAAGTTCGCTTCATAAACCCACTTATTGAGAAAATAAAAGCTGTTAATGACAGCATTGTTAAAGAGAAAAAAGAAGATGCTCTTCGCAAAGTGGATTCAAAAGTTGAAAGAGTGAAAAAAGCTCTGGATGTAGCATCTGCTCCCGCTAATATAAGTAACGAAGCCTTATATCCATTAAGAAAGTGTCGTGAGCGTATAGAAAATACAGACTCCATTCACCAAATACTTAGTGAGCAAGGTGAGTCTATGAGCTTTGAAGATAAGGCTTATGATTTGATAAATGCGTATGTCGAAGAGCAACATAAGCAGGCAGCGTTAGAGAAAAAAAGCAGTATTATTGAATCTGAATCTGTAAGTGATATTACTGATAACGCTGCTACCACCAACACCAACATAGATACCAATAAACAAAATACTATAATTCCTAGAAAAACAGTTCCTATTAGTCCTAGTGACTTAATTAGAAAATCAGTCTCAAATGGGATAATCGAAACGGTTCAAGAGATTGATGACTGTTTATCTTTGTTAAGAGAGCAGCTAATAAAGTCGGTAGAAGCTGGTGACAGGATAAGAATTAAATAAATTTAAAAAGTATAGTTGTAAGTATCTATGCATCAGGGTATTTAAGTAGGAAAACGGTTAAGTAAGCTAGTAGGGTATAAATATCTACTAGCTTATAATTTTTCCCACATCTAATCCCTCAAACAAACAACAAAGACAAGAAGATATTTCATGGAAACCAGTAACATAAAGAGTTATGCCCCTAAAGCCCGTCTTGAGTTTATGGACGCAGTCGCCAAACGCCTCAACACCTTTGGTATCAGTGCCAATAAAAAAGGGGAGCTCCAAGTTACTGAAGCCATAATACAAGGATCCGTCTTACAAATTGGTGATAATAACTTTGATAGCAAGCTTGCCCCTGCTAGACAGCGTCTGGTTCAAAAAAGTGAACAGCTAGGCTATGCACAGCTGGTAGAGCAAGTCGCCTATACCTGGTTTAACCGTCTATGTGCCATTCGCTACATGGAAATACATGGTTATTTGGGTCATGGTTTTCGAGTACTCTCTCACCCAAATGGCGACAAGCGATTTGAAATACTCGATCATGCGCAAGATGCTGCAGAAGATCTTGGGCTAGATAGAGACCGCATCATTGACCTCATGCTCGCGGGTGATAAAAACGAAGAGCTGTACCGTGAGCTACTATTAGGTCAGTGTCATAAGCTGCATGAAGCCATGCCGTTCTTATTTGAGTCTTTGAATGATGAAACTGAGCTGCTGTTACCAGACAACCTAACCCGTACCGACTCTATCCTTCGTGGGCTAGTCGATAGCATTCCTGAAGAGGACTGGCAGCAAGTAGAAGTCATTGGTTGGTTATATCAGTTTTATATCTCCGAGAAAAAAGACCAAGTCATCGGCAAAGTGGTTAAAACCGAAGACATACCCGCCGCCACCCAGTTATTTACTCCCAACTGGATTGTAAAATACATGGTGCAAAACTCCCTTGGCGCACAATGGTTGGCTACCTACCCAGATTCACCCTTAAAAGCGCAGATGGAATACTACATCGAGCCTGCCAAGCAAACCGATGAAGTCAACGCCCAGCTGAAGGCGATTACCCCAGAAAGCCTGAACCCAGAAGAACTCACCCTCATCGACCCTGCCAGCGGTTCGGGCCACATATTGGTAGAAGCCTACGATCTATTTAAAGCCATCTACCTAGAGCGCGGTTACCGCCAGCGTGATATTGCCCAGCTAATATTAGAAAAAAATCTATTTGGTTTAGACATCGACCAACGTGCCGCCCAGCTAACTGGCTTTGCCTTGATGATGAAAGGCCGAGAAGACGATCGCCGTTTGTTCGAACGAGGCGTAAAGCTGAATGTGATGGCCATGGTCGATAGCACAAGCTTGGAAGTCGACACCTTAGTACACGGCATTAAGCTATCTCAGCACGATTTAAATGTAGAAGACCTAACCGCACTCAAAGACTTATTTGAACACGCCACAACCTTTGGTTCGCTTATTCAAGTACCGCAAACATTGGCAGGAAAACTACCCGCACTAAAACAGTTAAGTGAAACAAACAGCCAAGATATGTTTGTGAAAGAAACATTGGAGCATTTAGTGCCCTTGGTGATGCAGGCTGAAATACTGGGAGCGCAGTATGATACGGTTGTGGCTAATCCTCCTTATATGGGGAGCAAGGGCATGAACCCTAGCGTCAGAGAATTTGCAAAAAGCAACTATCCCACCAGCAAGTCAGACACCTATGCAATGTTTGTTGAGCGGTATGTCGAGACGGTCAAGAGTTCAGGTTCATGTGCTTTTGTTACACCGTATACTTGGATGTTTTTATCCACACACGAAGCATTCCGGTCCTTGTTGTTCTCTGGTAGATCAATCAGTAGTTTAGTCAAACCTTCGTATACTAGCTTTTTTGAATCTGCAATTGTTCCACTTGTGACATTCATAGTCACCAACTGCGCAGAGAATCTCCGGGGTAAATATACTGGGCTCGGTTACTTAGGGCGCGGTGATGAGCAGTCTAGTAGGCTACTTTCTGCGATTAATGGTAGTGAGGAGTTTCCGATATATGAGACTTGTTACGAAGAGTTCCTGAAAATTCCTGGCAGCCCCGTTGCTTATTGGGTTACTAAGGAGTTCATCAATGCATTCGATGGATGCACGCCTATTTCAGAAGCCTTCATATTGAAGAATGGATTACAGACCGGTGATACAAACCAGTTTTTGCGATGTTGGTGGGAGGTTGGACAATTAAATCTCGCAAAGCCCAAAGAAAGTCGGCGGCTGCTGCACAGTCGAAGATGGTTTCCCTGCAACAAAGCGGGTGATTTTAGAAAGTGGTTTGGTAACTACTTATATGTAGTTAACTGGGAGTCCGATGGTTGTTTAGTTCGAGCGTGCCCAGGGGCGAGACCGCAGAACGTCGAATACTACTTTCAACCAGGTGTTACATGGGGAATGGTCACTTCTGGTGAGTCTTCATTCAGAGCAATGCCGGAAGGCTTTATTTTTGATAACTCAGCCCCGTCGGCCTTTGCTAAGAGCGGTGGAGAAGCGCTTCAACTTCTTGGTCACCTCAATAGTAAATCGGCGGTTTATGCACTTCAGGTTCTTAACCCAACGCTTAATATGACGACAGGGACAGTCTCTCAGTTACCGGCTTTTGGTAACCTAAAAGATGTAACTTCGTGCGTCAAGGAAAGTGTTAATAGGTCGAAAATTGACTGGGACGCCTACGAACGCTCTTGGGACTTCCATTCCTTTCCCTTGTTGTCGAATATATCTGAACTCACTCAAACCCTAGAAGCCAGTTACACCAATTGGATCAACCAAAATAAAGACACCATCGCCGAGATGCAGCACCTAGAGGAAGAAAATAACCGAATTTTCATCGAAGCCTACGGATTGCAAGATGAACTCACCCCAGAAGTGCCGATTGAAAAAATCACTCTTACGGTCAACCCTGCCTATCGCTACGGCATAAAACGCACCGAGCAAGAACGTAACGCCCGCTTTAGATCAGACACCATGACCGAGTTAGTTTCTTATACGATAGGCTGCATGATGGGACGTTACTCACTAGACCAAGAAGGACTAGTGTATGCCCATGCAGGCAACGAAGGATTTGATGCCAGTCTCTATAAAAGCTTCCCAGCAGATAGTGATGGCATTATCCCAATAACCGATGAGGAATGGTTTAAAGACGATGTTAGCAACCGAGTGGTTGAATTCGTTAAAACAGTATGGGGTGAAGATAATCTAACTGAGAACCTGCAGTTTATAGCAGACTCACTATGTCTAGACGCCATTAAACCTAGGAATTCAGAATCTGCCGCAGCTACCATACGTCGTTATCTATCGACGCAGTTCTACAAAGACCACATGCAGACTTATAAGAACAGACCTATCTACTGGCTGTTTAGCTCAGGCAAAGAAAAAGCCTTTGAATGTTTGGTATATTTGCACCGCTACAATGAAAGCACGCTATCTCGTATGCGTACCGAATACGTCACGCCACTACTTGGTAAGTACCAAGCTTATGCAGAACAGTTAGACAAACAGCTCGAAATGGCTGAATCGACACAAGATAAAAAGCGACTTGAAAGAGAGCTGAAAATTATGGATAAGAAGCAAAGTGAATTACGTGAGTTTGATGACAAGCTCAAACACTATGCCGACATGCGTATTTCGATTGATTTAGATGATGGGGTTAAAGAAAACTACGGAAAATTTGGCGATCTACTTGCTGAAGTGAAAAAAATAACAGGTAAAAAACCGGAGACGATTAATGCAAATTAATGAGTTGATTGAAGGCATTAAATCTAAGCTTGGGCAAAGTAGAATTGTGTTTTGGCATGACCCAGAACATAGCTTTCAGGAAGATATTGATCAAATTACTGCTTCTTTGAGTGGGAGTGATAGCGATAAGCTAAAAAATACGAATATATTGCCTGATAGTATTACTGTGTTAAAAATGGCTGATGAATCTGTATTAGCAGTCAAAAAACGCATAGAGATCGATGAGCCTCAGCAGAGTTTTCTACTTTATTTCTCTGAAGCTGAACCAACGCCAGAGCGTGATTGGTTGCTAGATATTCGTTTATATAGTGAGCCATTTTTTGCCGATCGTAGCTCTATGTTGCTTAATGAGTTGGGTATTCCAAAAATGTCACTTCGTGAGCATATTAGACAGCGCAATGCTTTTTTTGGAAGTAAAAAACGCACTGCAAGTCTGAAGAAGTGGGTAAGTGAAAACGAGGATGAGCTAAGTCTAGATCGTAAGATGATCGCCGTTGTGGTGAGCTCAGAATCTGCGGAGCTGGATAGTATGTTACTCAGTCTGCTAAATGAATACGCTCAAAATATTGATGAAGGAATCGATGAGTCGTCTTTATTGAAAAATTTAAGTAAATACGATCTCAGTGATTCATTGTGGGTTTTATTAGAAAAGGCTTATGGTTATATTACTGAGGAGCCATCCTTAACAGACTTCGTTTTAAAGCTTTTTTGTACTGATTTTTGGCGTCAAACAAATACTGATGATAAAAACTGGTTAAATAATAATTTGCTTCAGACCATGTCAGGTCAAGCGAATGCCATGGCTTTTATGAGTAGTTGGCGCGACAGTAGAAAACACGCAGAATGTTATGAACAAATTGCACGCTTATTGGCACATAAACTGGATATTAAAGCTAAGACTTCTAGCTATCAACCTGTCCAAATGGTGGATTGTCAGACATTCGAAGAGATAGAGCAAAACATTATTGTTGGCTTAGTGAATAGCTTAATCGAAAATAGTACTGATATTGATTCAGCACAATTTGATGCCATTGTGTCACGCCGCTCATATGGCTATTGGGCCAAGCTTAAAACAGACTATGAATCAATCTATAGTGCACTTGGTAATGCTAAAGAATTAATGCAATTACGTAGTAAGTATGCGGGTGGCTTTCATTTCGAGAGTGCCAAAGAGATGTATACCGAATATGTGGATAATATATATAAATTTGATCAAGCCTATCGCTTATTTAGTGAAAAGGTCAACTTTACGTTGAGTAAGGGTTGGGAGATTCTTAGAAGCTTAAAAGAAGAAGTGGAAAATTTATATATAAACTGGTATCTGCACCAGTTGGGTTTGGCGTGGGATAAACACCTTGGTGAAGAGCAGCTTTTAGATAACTGGAAAATTAAAGATATTCCAAATCAATATGATTTTTATAATCAACAAGTCCAATCAATATTGGCAGGCACCCAAATTAAAAGGGTTTTCGTCATTATATCGGACGCCTTTAGATATGAGATAGCCAACGAGCTTGACTCAATCATTAATAATGAAAAACGCTTCAAGTCGGACTTATCAACACAGTTGGGCGTCTTGCCAAGCTATACACAACTTGGTATGGCATCGTTACTACCACATAAAACCCTAGAGTATGACAACAAAGGTAACTCTGCAGTATATGTAGATGGTGTATCGTCACAGGGCAGTGTGCAGCGTCAAAAAATATTGCAAAGCGTAGGCGGTGTTGCCGTAACCTCTAAAGATCTGATGAACTGGAATAACGAAGAAGGAAGAGAAAAAGTAAGTAACGCTAGTGTTGTTTATATTTATCATGACACGATTGACGCTATAGGAGATAAGCAGGGCTCTGAGCATAAGACTTTCGAAGCCTGCCGTGATGCTATTAATGAGCTTAAGAGCTTAGTGAATCGAATTATTAACAGGCTCAATGGTAGTCGAGTGATTATTACCGCTGATCATGGCTTTTTATTCCAAAATAAGAAGCTGACTACCACGGATAAAACGGGTATTGATGTTAAGAGCACTATGACCAATGAAAATAAGAAACGCTATATTGTTGGAAGAGACTTGAGCTCTAATGATCCGCACTGGAAGGGTTTGATTTCTAATACAGCGAACGGTATTTCAGGTGAGGGTAAAGAAGTTGAGTTTATGATACCAAAGTCTTCTCAAAGGTTTCACTTTTCAGGTGGTGCTCAGTTTGTGCATGGTGGCGCAATGCTACAAGAAATTTGTGTGCCAATTATTACCGTGCGTGAGCTACAAAAAGAGCAGGTTGCAAAATATGAGAAGATGCCAGTAGGGGTTATTTCTGCCAAGCAGTCGATTAAGTTTGTCAATAATATCGATAAAGTCTCATTCATCCAAACAGATGCTGTGAATGCTGAATATAATCCAAGAAAACTTCATATCTATATCGTTGATAGTAACGGTCTTGAGGTCTCTAGCAAAGAAACATTAGTGTTTGGCAGCTCAAGTAGTAATATGGATGAGCGTAAGCAAGAGGCGACACTAAGTTTAATTGGATCAAGCTTTAGTAGAAATAATAAATATACACTGATTTTATTAGACGCAGATACTAATACAGAGTATGCACGTTATGATGTGACCATTGACCTTGCTATTCAGGATGAGTTTTTCTAAATATATTTGGATAAGAATATGACAGTGAATAATGAACTGAATGGCAATATAGATAATAATGCTGTTCAAAGTACGGATTTAGATGACTTATTAAACCAGCATTTTAAAGGCAGAGTCGTTCGTAAAGACTTGACCAAAAAGCTCAAAGAAGGTGCCAACGTACCGGTTTATGTGCTCGAATATTTATTAGGTATGTACTGTGCCTCTAACGATGATGAGATAGTCCTAAGAGGTCTTGAAAGTGTTAAAAAGATTCTTGCTGAAAACTATGTAAGGCCTGATGAAGCTGAAAAAATTAAATCATTAATTCGTGAGCGTGGCACATTTAAAATTATTGACAAAGTAAGCGTTAAATTAAATCAAAGAAAGGATGTCTATGAAGCATTTCTTTCTAACTTAGGTATCAATGATGCGTTAGTACCTACCAACATAGTTAAGGAAAACGAAAAGCTACTGACTGGTGGTATTTGGTCCATTATCACCGTCCAATACTTCTTCGAAGAGGGGCAAAAGACGTCACCTTTTTCGATCATGAATCTGAAACCCATTCAAATGCCTTCAATGAATATGGATGAAATATTCTCTGCAAGAGAGCATTTCACAAATGAGCAGTGGATGGATGTTATTCTGCGTTCAGTAGGGATGGAACCAACCAATCTAGAGGAGCGGGTTAAGTGGCATCTTATCGCTCGAATGATTCCATTTGTCGAAAATAATTATAACGTCTGTGAGCTTGGTCCTCGTGGTACGGGTAAAAGTCATGTATATAAAGAGTGCTCTCCAAACTCACTATTAGTGTCAGGTGGTCAAACCACAGTAGCTAATTTATTTTATAACATGAGTTCACGACAGGTAGGCCTTGTGGGCATGTGGGATTTAGTCGCTTTTGATGAAGTTGCTGGTATAAGGTTTAAAGATAAAGACGGTATTCAGATCATGAAGGACTATATGGCCTCTGGTTCTTTTGCTCGAGGTCGAGACTCTGTCGAGGCTAAGGCTTCTATGGTGTTCGTTGGTAATATTAACCAAAGTGTTGAAACTCTTGTGAAGACAAGTCATCTTTTAGCTCCCTTTCCTGAAGCAATGATTGATACAGCATTTTTTGATCGATTCCACTGCTATATACCTGGGTGGGAAGTACCAAAAATGCGACCAGAGTTTTTTACCAATAGCTATGGCTTAATCACTGACTATCTAGCGGAATACATGCGTGAAATGCGTAAGTATGGGTTTTCCGATGCGATTGATAAGTTTTTTAAATTAGGTAATAATCTCAATCAACGAGATGTTATTGCTGTAAAACGTACAGTTTCAGGATTATTAAAGCTCTTACATCCTGATAGTAAGTACACAAAGGATGATGTGCGTGATTGCTTGGTTTATGCTTTAGAGTCGAGACGTCGTATCAAAGAGCAACTAAAGAAATTAGGCGGCATGGAGTTTTTTGACGTTCACTTTAGTTATATTGATAATGATTCTCTAGAAGAGTTCTTTGTAAACGTTCCCGAACAAGGTGGCAGTAAATTAATTGCTGAGGGAGTACCTAGACCAGGCGTCGTACACTTAGTCACTCAGGGAAGCACTGACAAGTTAGGGCTTTATCGCTATGAGACTCAAATGATGCCAGGTTCAGGCAAACATTCCGTATCTGGATTGGGCTCTAACACGGCTGCAAAAGAGGCTATACGTATTGGTTTTGACTATTTCAAAGGGAATTTAAAGCGTATTAGCGCATCTTCAAAATTCTCTGAATATGAATTTCATTTGCATGTTGTTGAGCTTCATAATACTGGGCCAAATACTAAGTCATCATTGGCTTCCTTAATTGCTTTTTGTTCTATTCTAATGGGAAGATCAATACAAGAGCAGATGGTTGTATTGGGTGAAATGACACTTGGTGGGGTGATTAACCCGGTACAGAATTTAGCTGAAAGTTTACAACTAGCCATGGATAGTGGGGCTAAAAAAGTACTCTTACCAATGGCATCTGCTTCAGATATACCAACTGTACCGTCAGAGCTTTTTTCAAAGTTTCAGATCAGCTTTTATGCGGACCCAGTCGATGCTGTTTATAAAGCATTGGGTGTGCAATAAAATAATCACAGTAGGAAAAATATGCTGAAAAAACTACTGGTACTACTTATGATGCCATCTCTTAGCTGGGGTGCTACCTGTGTTGTACCGCCTGAAAGTGTAGTGGTCAACTAACTTAGGACACCTGATAAAAGGTTTTATCAGTTCGATTATTCAAAGCCAAATTGGTGCGCTAGAGGCGTCATAGAACTCGACGCTTATGTTTTCTGTCTCAATAAATCGTCTAGCGTTCGCTATGGTTTCTCTATTTTCTGAAGAATTGCAATCTCCAAATATGCTGATAAATACCTTACTTACATCGCTTTCTTTTATTTGATCGAAAATATGCGCATCATTTTCGGACATCGAATGTCCATGAATAAATAACGGCTCTCTTAGGTTTTTTAAGGCGCCAAAACAGTAGTTCAGATAGGGGTTATGTTTAATACGCGCTAGCTTTTTATCATGTGTAGGCTCCGAGACAAATAACGGAAATTTTCCTTGATTCAAATTACTTCGAACTTGTTCAACTATGCTGGTATCAGCATCTTTTCTGAATGTGTGCTTATTAATAGAAGATCCATCGTCATAAATATGAAGCCCTCCATGTAGAAAATACACGTCTTGACTTATCTCGTTTGTCCAGATTTTTCCACGAAAACCGTCATCTGTAAAGTATCCCTGTGGATTGACGTCATCCTTATTGACAATCCAGTAAAGTAATAAGTCATAATTTAGAGTAAATGTATTCTTAAATCTTTTAATAAAGAGCTTTGCGCGTTCATATTGTTTAGTTGTTACCCCGCTAGATCTAGCAGGGTGAGTTTGTGAAATAACATCAACCAGTGAGTCTTTCAAAATTTGTTGATCAGCTTTGATATTATCAATCTTAGTCTGATCAAATCCATAGCTTACACAAACAGACTCAGCTGCTTCAAGTGCGCGCATTATCTTTTCAAAATCATAGGTACTAAAATTATTGAAAATCTCTTTTATGAGCGTGTCACGACTTCCAAAGCTTGCCTTTTGAAGTAAGTTCTGGTAATTAAAAATATTGTGGTCCCACGCTTGAGAAAAGCCATTAGCTAATAAAATAGATGGTTTTTCTCCAGGCTCTAATTTGTCAAATGCATCCTCAAATGTTTGTAATGGCACTATGTTATCCCTTTTTGAGTATGTTTGAATAGCGTTAGCTGCTTTTATAGAGGTATATAGAAAAAAGACTCACAAATAAACTATGAGTCTTTTAGAGTTCAGTAATACTTATTTGCCTGTATAGCTGCCGTCAGGTTGTAGTTGACAAGAACTACCGCCCACATAACTACCATCTGGACATATGGTCGTTCTATTAGAGTTTGAATTACCACTTCCAACGTAAGAACCGTTTGGTGCTAAGATAGCGCGACTGCCTCCAACATAAGAGCCATTTGGCGCTAAGGTGGCATTTCTTCCTCCTACGTATTGACCATTAGGTGCCATAGTGCAACTATTTCCTGATACATAGCTACCATCTGGACAAATAGCAGATAATGCAGGGCTACTTAGCAGTAATGCGAACACTAAAGTTGATACGTTTTTGAAGTTCATAGATATAGTCTTTAAAGTATTATGATTTGTTAATGATGTTAACAATTAGGAAAGTAATAAGCAAGGTAATTAGAAGCCATAAGAACAAACCTCAATTTTTGCAAAGCCACCTAATACTCCGTAAAATATTAAAAATTCTGCTGAGTCATATCAGAAGGCGTTTAGCAGCACTTTCATGTGTTAGGTTGCGTTGAATACACGGTTCTGTGTTTTATTGAAGTTGATAATAGTATACCCAAGAAAACGCTGATATTGTCATCTGAGCAGTAGAGTTTACTTAATCTATGAATATAGACAAAAGTAAATTATTTCGTTATTTATTATATAACATACATATACCTATAGTTCTCGTAAAATAACCCGCAACATTAGGCGTCTAGCTTAATTCAAGTATTGAATAGAGAGTATGTAGTGCTAAATGGTAGATTCGACAACCAAAAAAACTTATCAAGAAATTGTCAAACATCACTGTCAGACTCTAAGCGCTTAAATCAATTCACTCGATTTTTTCTTAATTCTAAGATGAGGGCGTAAGATAGCAATAGTGTTATAAACAAATAGAA
Organism: Psychrobacter communis; assembly: GCF_014836505.1. Taxonomy (NCBI): domain Bacteria; kingdom Pseudomonadati; phylum Pseudomonadota; class Gammaproteobacteria; order Moraxellales; family Moraxellaceae; genus Psychrobacter; species Psychrobacter communis. The sequence continues at coordinate 13,722 of NZ_JACSQR010000012.1, read as the reverse complement.
GTTGATTATGCCAAATAACAATCTTAATTTACATGAGACTAAAGCTGAAGAACAACGGTATATTATCGGTATGCTACCGACTCAGTTATTAATAAAAGGTACACCGGAAGGTAAGGACTTAGTTAAAAAGCTAACTAAAAAACTCTCTAAGATACCAAAAAAACGACAAGCTCAAGTAGCGAGTGTTTTTGATGATTTAGCTACTACACAGGAAAAAGGTAGTATTACTAAAGAAGATATAAAAATTGTAGAGGATGAGTCGCTCATTCACCCTTATGAGTCTTTATTGCGTTCTTTTGGCGCTGAGACCGCTAACGATTTACTTGAACACACCAAGGTCATAGATTTATGTTTAAGCCAACCACTCAATGCTCAGCTTATTATTAACTTCAAGAACTACCTGTCTGATACATTCAATTATGAGGATGACGCGCTCAGCGCTGACATGCCAGCAGACGAGTTCTATCTACACTTAGTTCTGAGCTTTATCGCTCATTTTGATGCTTGTATTCACCATGCTGCCTATTCAAAAGATGTTGCACCTATTAGTTTGGGCTGGCTGTTTATGCAAAAGCTGCATCCAGATAAATGGCGTTATGATTCAGCCAGAAAAAAGTATAGTTTAATTAACAAGAATGGCAGCCCTTTTACTTGTACGTCGCGCTCTTTTATTCACTTATTACTGACTGTTTTCTACTTTCAAAAGCATAAGAAAATGCCTACCAGTTTGTATGGCATTCGGAATGAAATTGATTGGAAGGTAGAAGATGAAGAGGGCAGGCTAGATGAGTTTATTTATAAAAAAAGTGAGCGCGACAGTAAAAGAAATTGGCTCAGTCTTGAAGACGTTTTTTGGCTAGTTGGTATGGAGAATTCTACAAAGGACGAACCCAATGAAGTGTTGATTAATTGGCAACAATCATTTGTTAAGTATATAAAGACTGAATATATCAATGATTTAAAAGGACTACCGCCTAGTGCAGAAGCTATCATCTGGTTCATCTATGCTTTTTTTCAGAACATCTATGAGCAAACAGATAAGCAAAATAAGATTGATAAAAAACAAAACTGTGTGATCTATGATGATTACTACGACTTATGGGAATCTATGACTGCCTATTATGAGTCTAAGGTAAGTGAGGGTATAAAAGCTGAACGTATTGAGTGGCCAGAGTATCTAAAAAAACAAGCCACACGTACTGAACGCATGACTTGATTTTCGTGCCATCAATTAAGACTATTATTTACCCGGCGGATTATTATCGCGTCCACCACCTGATGGATTACCTGTCTGGCTTGGCCAGCCTGCACCTTGACCATTATTCATGAAAATACCCATTGTTATAGCTCCTTTGAAAGATTTATTTAATATATGTAATTAGTGGATTACTGACTACAAACGTTATATTACGGCTTTATATTTAATGAATCTCCCCCGAAACTGCGTATTTTTATAAAAGCTAATCAATATAGGATAGCTGAGCTTATATAGCTTAGAATCTCATCTGCTAATAAAGTCACCTCTCCACATGGCATGCTCACATACTGCACAAAACCAACTCACTTTTGCCCGCATATAGGCGATATCAGCAGGTACATCAATGGGACAGGCGCTCCCGCAATATTCACAGCACACATCATCTAAGCAAGCATAGCATTGGCTTATAGTTTCAAACAATGTTTGCGAGCTAATATTATATTTTTGACAAAGCAGATGGACATAATCTATATAGCTGATTTTATGATTATAGGCCCAATAATCCTCACAGACCCGTTTGTCCCAAGCATTTTGTGTCATGCTCCATTCAATCTTGATGCCCACAATATACTCCTTTTTAATGGCAGAATTACTATGATTAGTGTCACATTTTTATAGTAATTATATCTATCGAACAAGTCGCCCCCATCATAGTTAGCCAGCTATTGAGCAGCAAGATGAGTCTATGACATAATAAAGCGTTAGTCAGCACAAAATAGTTTTTGACGGAAACTTAGTTATTGCCAACGAGTATTATTTTAACAGAAAAGTAGTCACTGGCAAGTATTTTTTACTTACCAATAAGGATTTTATTGTGATTTCATGTAACCTACCAGTGCTTTTAGCGGAAAGAAGATTGCGAGTTGCAGATTTAGTAAGAATGACAGACATCAGCAAATCAACGCTTCATAGAATTTATAACGATGAGACAACTCGCATAGAATTCGATACCCTGAGTAAGTTATGCCAGGTATTGAAAGTCACCCCAGGGGATGTTTTAAAGTATGTTCCCGATGAGAATGAAGAAAACTAAGCTTGATAGGAAGATCGACTGATATAATACATTAACCTCCTCACCCAACTAAAATTGAAATGTTTAAATACTCTTCATGCCTTTATAAAAATGGGCTGAAGAGTATTTTTTTATCATAAAAAATATTTATGAATCAGTATTTTAGTTGTCCAGAGATAAAAATATAACAGTAATATTAAAGGCTTTACAATCGATAAGTTATAACATATCATAATTAGTATAATTCACTATTAGTAATATTAAAATGAATAGTATTCATCTAAAGCCTACTCAGAAGTTTATAACTTTCAGTAAATATAATTTGGTTGTTCATCAAGATGCGCAAAAGGCATTGTTGATATGGCATCAATTTAGGCCAAGAATAGCTAGTATAAATATGGCTAGCTTGGATGATTATTATCGACCACCGCTACGCTTAGTATCTAAACCAAACGGCGCTTACTATTTTTTTAATGAATTTAGACGTATTGATAGGATTCTTACAGAAGAGGTTAGTTTGCGTCAGCCTTGCTTGATTACGGCTGAAAGCTTACAAGACATTAAACGCTTGGCTTGGTGTGAGGTGCTTAGTTTATCTAGGTTTAATGGTGTGGATCATCCCATGCTGTTTAAAGCGATATATCAGAATTCGCCAAAGCAGCTTATCTGTGAGCTAATGGGCGTGAACCGCTTAACGGTCGCCAGTTATTGTCAGTTCGCTGGTATCAGCCAAAGTGCTTATGAGTATCAGCAGTGTAAGGTAGCCAATGATGAGGCGATGCTGGGGCTGCCCAAAAACCTGAATTGGATGGACACATCTTATGGGTCACACTAAGTTATTTAATGATGTGATCGACAGGCGAGCGTTGGACAAGCTTATCCCAACAGATTCACCCCATCACATACAAATGTCTCAGCTTGTGATTGATGTGATTAGTTTGGTGCCAGATGATGACATTGATTTATTACACTCAATACTAGAATCTAATTCTGTAGACTTTACTGGGATAGACTGTGAAGGTGTGATTAAACAAATCATTCGGCAAGGTAAAACAGTAGAGTGGGCGGTCAGCTACATGCTGATTGCCTTTTATCAAGTGTATGGCGAAGTTGATATCAATAATAATGCTTGGCGATTTATGAGCGGCTACTTAAAAGTGATAATTATGATCACAGCACGCCATGACAAGCACTTTGCCAAAATAGATAAGCTTGGTGTGCGTGTTCGTATGGCGCTAAGATCTGCAGACCCACAACGTGACATTCTTGACCAGTTAATCGGTATTCATGCGCAGTGTGATAGCTTGTCCTCATGCTTATCTCATATCAGACAATATGAAGCAAGTGTCAAACAGGAAGAGGCAACAGGTGAAACAGCGAACCAATATCTTGGTAGTAAAATTGGTCAAATTAGGTTGGCTTATGAGGTAGCGATTGATAATAAGGCTTTTATTGGTAAAACCTATACTGAGAATACTAAACGCGTAAAGTCGGCTCAAGCGGTCATCAAGACAGTGGTCAATACTGATAATGAGCCATTACAAAGAATAGTGTTTGTTACGAAACAATCAAAAAAGAATAGTAATATAGCAACTGCTGAAAATATTGCCGACGACGACGAAATACCATTGCTAGATAATGATTTTAAGCCAGCTCTGCAAATTGCTAAATCTTCTGAGCTGCAGCAATGGCGATTGAAAAACAACCATCAACACGCCCGTCGTAACCAATTTCATTTTCCAACCAATCATCGTCAGCTAAGCATTACCGGATACCAGATACTATTTGCCACGCTTTGGCAGCGCTTTATTAGCGAAAATACAGAAGATAGGACTGGATATGCGGTATTACTGCTATCACTGCTAAGCGGTCTTAGTATGGGTAGCATCATTGCTGATTGGCAATGCAGTCTCAGTCAACGTCAGTATTTCATCTATGACCGGATCCGTAAAATCAGTAGTATCGCCATCACGATTGATGTGACCACCAATACTCGAAGTCATCTGCTTGCGCACAGACAAAGCTATGGCAGTACCTTTTATCGCGCACTGCCTGAAGCTTTACAGATTATGCTTGAGGATAAAATTACCGTTTCATCCGATACTGTTAAAGCCGCCATCTCTGACACTAAAGATATATTGAACCTGCCAGCACTGAGTCCCCAGTATATTGAAGCAGGGCTATTTATCCTTATCAAAAACGAACTTAATAAGCCCTTGCATGCTGACCTGATCACAGGCGTTGATGTAAGGCATAGCTCTGCGCTGTATTACACTAGTACTAAAACGGTAGAGCTAGAGCAAACCTATATAAAAGCAGTAGAGCTGATAACTGAATACTGCAATGATGAGCAAAAAGCACTTTTAATAAATGAGTGTAGCGTACCGCTGAACGGGCATAGAAGCCACATTGGTAGTGATATGGCACTAAAGACCACAATGTGCCAGCAGTTCTTTAATCAACTGGCTGTCAGTGCCGAGAGCTTCAATGGCAAGCTAAAATCCCACATAGATCGCTATATTGCGCAGTTCAATAGTTATAGCATTTGGCTATGGCATATTGTTATGATCCAAACCGGTATTCGCCCAGTCAAGCACGCACCAGGATTGCTACACCAATTTGACTTTCAGCGGCGCATGCTATGGGTATCTGATAAAGAAGAGCGTCATGCACAGTCTGATGGCAGGCTCATTCCTCTTAGCAGTTTTTTGATAAAGGCTATTCAAAACTACATTATTTATATTAAGCAATTTGCCGCTATCTATAATTCATTATGTCCAGCAGCGCCTTATCCCATCAATGACATCTTGCAATCTGAGCGTCCTCTAATTCAGCTCTATAAAAAGAACCCAAAGGGCTTTACTAGCATTACGCCAAGCCAAGTTCGCTACCAGTTGCAAGACTTTTTTAGTCATCAGGATAACTGGCTGCGTCATCAGCTGAGGTCTATGCTCACAGGGCGCGTGTCTGACTATCTGATTTGCGCGCTTTACGGTCACGAGCATCCTGACCAGGAGTTCATGCACCCGATGTCATCAAGCTCTATCAATCAGCTGCACCAGCTCAGTCCTCATTTAGATGTGATTGCTACAGACCTTCACTTAAAACAAATTGAGGTTCGTCTATATGGATAATATTAGCGCTCATAAACTGCGACAGCTGAATAGAGAAGAATCTAAAAAAAGTGTTAAGCGTGATGCTAAAGCCCTAATTAAAGAATATATCAATCAATATCCTATGCAACCTCCTTGTGAGCTGCAGCATCATTACGAAGCAATTAACCAGTTACTAGAGGAGAAGTTCGATACCGCTCAAAACTTCCAATTGGCGCGGCGCGGGTTTTTAGAGTTTGTTCGTGATTATAATAAAGCTCATCAGATATACCTTAATGAGCCTGTGGTACCGATACTGGCGACTCGTGAGCGCTTGACCATTAACTATGACTGGTTTGTGAATGGACGCGCTGTGGCAGATAGTAGCTCTATGATGATAGATGTTTGGCAAAGAAAACGGCGTTTCTCAGTGAATGACTTGGTTGAAGGGGTGCTGTATTGCAGCATAATGTATGGTGGTATTAATGATATTGAGGTGTTAAGAGCGCTATACGATTGGCTGTTTGGTGAGCACCAGATTCATAAAATTAGTATGCAAGAAAACTATGAAGAAGATCGTGTAGAGCAGTTAGCCGTAATATCGCTTAGCGTCCCTGATGATAATTATGGCTGCAAACTAGATGATAGCGATAAATTGCAGCGCTTTATTGATTATATTCCTGATGATATGAGCCTGTGTTTTTTATATGCTCTAAAGGATAAAGAGTTAAACACTGCCAAGATAAAGCCATTTAATACCATAATCAACGATATCTCAAAAACGCTTAAACTCACCAATAAAGATATCGCTCGCCCGCAGCACTCACTGCTTATCAAATATGCCAACTACCACTGGCGACAGCTAGAGGGTAGCCTGATTGATGGTGCACTAGCCGTGGTGAAGCAAGGCGATATAAAAACAACAGGTTTGCCTACTGATAAACTAGTCAGTTATAACCGAGAGCTCATCAATCCAAGTCCTGAGCCACTCGAGTGGTCTGACCTATTTGATGCCAGCTATCAATTATCGATAAAGTCGAATAGCCAAAGTAGTACCATAAACTATCCTAGTTTTAGTAAAAATCTAATCAAAGAGCTGCAAGATACGCTCAAATTGACTAGAAACACCGCTATTTCCACTATCACAATATTAAAGACGGATGCTAGCCAGCCTAATGCACAACGCTTGCTTAGTTGGGCGTTATCATTACTGGATGATCATAGCATTCGGCTCAATACCATCAGTAAGTATATTGGCTGCATTGGCCGCGACTGGCTGATGCTGACGGTGGATGAGGATGTTGATCAGTGGGAGGGCAGTGACTTTGAGGAAGTTTACGAGCAGATTATTCAAAGTAAGGTAAAAGATGGCCGCAGGGTATCTGTGCTGAGCAAGTCATCAGAGTTTGATGATGATATTTCTAGTGGTATAGATAATGATAATAATAATGCTGGTCAACCGCTCTCCTATCTTGATCGCCTAAAAGACAGCCAGAAATTTACTTATGGTCGTCTAAAAGCATTTCACGATTACCAGCGTATGCACTTTGATGCGCCTTATGTCTATTTCCCATGGGGGAGTAATCGGCAAGTTATTAAAGCTAATATAATATCACCTCGTATTTATTATGCGATGAAAGAGTATGTGCAGTCATCAGAGTTGGAGGTTGATCAAAAGCGGCTTTGCCTGATTGTACTAACACTCGCTTATCGCACTGGTATGCGTATCAATGAAATCATCGGCATTAAGGTTAGCGACATTACAGATATAGGTATCATCAATGGCCAAGTGATTGAAGTACCTAAAATAATCCTCAAACCCAATCGCTATCGTAGGCTCAAAAGCAGTAGTGCCAAACGGGTTATACCGCTAGATAGTCTTTTCAAGGATGATGAGTTAAAGCTGTTCATCGCATTCTATTATCAACAAAAAAGGTTAAAGCGCCGTTATTTATTCTCACAAGGCTCAGGCGATCAGCCACTACCATCTGTGTTTTTCAGTAATATGATGAAAATAATATGGGATAGATTGCTAATTGCCCATGACTTTACCTTTCATAGCTTTCGGCATACTGCTATTAGTCAGCTGGCATTGGTGTTAAGCGGCTCACCACTTGCGCAGGTGATGACAGATTATGATATAGCCCATAGCGACGTTATCGCTAGCGCCGTGCTTGCTAATAATAAAGAAAAAGGGATGTGGTTTGGGCTGGCTAGCTTTGCTGGGCATTTAACGCTAGATACTACGTTTGAATATTATATCCATACCGCTCACTTGCTGGCTGGCTGGCAAATGAGTCAAGCCAAGCTTGCTATGCCTATAACCTTATTTGAGATGGTGACAGGTATTGGTTATCAGACGGTGAATAGACAAGATGGCAGAGCTTATAGTCCTAGCAATAAACAGGTTTATCTTGATAAGATGCGTGGCTATTTAATTAGCAAGGTTGCGAACAAAGAGTCTTTGTTTATCGATAACAGAACACCAGCTAATACAGATTATGAGCAAAACATACCAAATGACACAGTAGATACTCAGCTGTCTATATTCATTCATTCGAAAGTTTATGATGTTATTGCACTGTTAGAAGAGCTACAAAAAATAATCGCTGATAAACGAGCAGGGCGGTTGGCAGAGGTCGCACTTCGGCATGGCATTCCTATTCATGAAGCTAGACAGGTTTACGATAGGGCTAGTCAGGTTTTTACTGATGATAGGTTGCTTTTAAGTGCGCCAACGGGACATAAAAACCAAGAGGTTTTAGTTAAAGCGCTTGATCGTGCGTATCCGATGTCAATTGAGGAGCCTAATGAGCTTCAAGAGTTTGTAGAAATATTTACTGTTAAACAAAACCCTCTGACGTCTTCTATTCATTTCGGAATAAAAGATTCACAATTAAAGCTGTTAAAAATGTTTGTAGAAACAGGATGCAGACTAGTAGATAGCTCACACTGGCAAATTCGCTCTAGTAATGAGCAAAAAGTCCGTAATATTAAAAAGCAACTCGGGTTAGATAGTCAGATAAGAACTGGGGCTCGTCAAAATTTTCATGGTTATGAAGTACGAGTGGTACAGAAAAAAGATAGACACTCTGATAAGAATTTGGCTATTACCGATTACTACTACGCTTCATCAGGCGTGCTTAAATATTTGGGATATTTGTTGATTATATTGTGTAGAAAAAATATTTAAATAAGAAATAATTATATGGTATTAACGACTAGAAGCATCAAACGCATACTTAAGGTCTTAAATTAAGCATATAGAACAAACAGTTAAAGTCCAACTTTCCTAGCTTTCCTATGGAAGCATATTATCGGAAAAGTCAGATATCCTTTAATTATAACCACTACAGCTCGGCTTTTCCTACTTTCCCTACTTTCCATTCAAGCTCTAGATTTATATATCTGACAAACTATTTTCACTTTATAATATGTGTCAAAGAAAAATGATATGATTCACTTCATTTATAGGCACAACAATGTTGAGTTTGGCTAACTATTATTGGAAATAGGCTAATTGGATGATAGATCTAGATTTTAGAACAATACGTAACCACGATGGTAGCCAAGATAATGGCTTTGAAGAGTTAGTATGTCAATTAGCCCATTTAGAGAAACCATCCAATGCCGACTACTTTGTTCGCAAAGACGGAGGTGGTGGTGACGCTGGGGTTGAGTGTTTTTGGAAACTGCAAGATGCTTCAGAACATGGCTGGCAAGCGAAGTATTTCCTAGATCCTCTTTCCACTAATCAATGGGGACAAATTAACGAGTCAGTCGAGACTGCCCTAGAGAAGCATCCTAAGCTAACTAAATACTATGTGTGTATACCTAGGGATCTAAATGATAGTCGTAAAACAGGAAAGGGCAGTAAAGTCGTTAAAAGCTCGCTTGATATATGGAACGAACATGTAGAGAGATGGGGCGTTTTAGCCTCAAGCAAAGATATGCAAGTTGAATTTATCCTATGGGGCAAACATGAAATATCTATACAATTACAACGTGATCAACCAAAGTATGCTGGACGAGCAAGATACTGGTTTGGAACGCCTGTCTTAACTAGAGACGACTTTGAAAGACTGACTCGGCTATCAGCGCAGTCTTTAGGTGAGCGATATACACCAGAATTTCATGTAGATTTACCTATTGCTGAAGTATTCAAGGCACTTGGTGAACCTAAGTATTGGCACGCTATAGTCAGTAAGAATATTAGCAAATGGATTAAAGGTTTTTCTGAAGAATTAGATTCAATAAGACGAGAGATACCTCAAGATAGACTGAACGAAGTTGATTTTGTTGATGATTATTTTTCGATAAAGTCAGAATTAATACAGCATCTTAAAGAAGGTCTTGTTGATACCAAAATATTGCCATGCCTGAATAAGTTAAACGCATTAGATTCAAAAATAACGGATTACTTCGATGTAATTAATAAGCGTAAAATGCCAATTAGTGAACTTGATATAACAATTAATGAATATGTAGTTGATTTACAAGAAACAAATAATGCTTTGATAAGTTTTTTCAATTCTCGTGATTTTAAGGCCTCTTTACAAAATGCTTTGTTATTAGCAGGTGAGGCGGGTATTGGAAAGTCTCATTTACTTTGCGATATAACTTTAAGGCGTTTAGCAAATAACTTACCTACAGTATTTATGTTAGGTCAACATTATGAGGGTGGAGATCCAGTAACCTCACTTAAAAAGAGCATGGATTTATCGGATATCTCTGATGATATTTTTTTGGGTGCGTTAGATGCATCAGGCGAAAGTGCAAGCGGTAAAGCACTGATTATTATTGATGCTATTAACGAAGGTAGAAATAGAGAGGATTGGTCAAATTATCTTGCTGTATTAATAACTAAAATATCAGAGTTTCCTAACATAAACATTGTATTAAGCTGTAGAAGTACATATTTGGACTGGATGATTCCTGAAGGACTAATAGGTAGTACATTGATGAAGATTACTCATCAAGGATTTAGGGGTTTTGAACATAAAGCTTCTGCTATCTACTTAAGCAAACAAGGTATATCGAAGCCTAGTGCACCTATTCTTTCACCAGAGTTTAGTAATCCATTATTTCTTAAGATCTGTTGTAAAGCTATTAAAGATCAAGGGCTGGATTCATTCCCTAAAGGTTTAAAAGGGATTACAGACTTACTCAATTTCTATATAAACAATATAGAGCAAACTGCATGCAGAGTGAAGAGATATAGAAAAGGTGAACGTATTGTCAATAATACATTCAATGCACTAGCATTAAAGCTATATCCAGACCATCAATTTGGTTTAGAGCTAATTGAAGCAATGACTTTGATCAACGAAATGGATTCAAGACCTGACCCTTACAATACGCTTTTTGACTTACTACTTCACGAAGGTGTCATATCCGAAGATGTGATATTTAATGAGGTTAGCCAAAAGGCAGATATACCTGTTATACGATTTACTTATGAAAGATTTAGTGATTATTTCATAAGTAAAAGTTTATTAGAAGATGTACATAAGCAAGACTTAAAACACGCTTTTTCTGAAAATGGTATTTTTGCACATATTATAGCTCCTAAGAACTATTTTGCGTATGCGGGTCTCCTTAATGCGCTAGCAACAATTATTCCTGAGAAATATGGCATAGAGATGGTAGACATACTACCTACTGACTCTATGATAGTTCATTCATTTTTAAATGATATTTTTATAGGTACGATTTTGTGGAGAAGTCCCCAATCATTTACTCATAGAACGTTTGAGGTTTTTAATAAAATACCTAATCATGGCTATGACTCTATTCAATTAGATACATTACTCGCCCTGTCGACGGAGCCAGCACATCCTTGGAATGCTGAACTCATTCATCGTAATCTGATAAGTAAAAGCTTACCTGAAAGGGATAGGTTTTGGTCTACCTTTATTGCTATTGCAGATGATAAAAACGATGATAGTGGAGAAGAGTCTAATCTAAGAGCACTTATAGAATGGGCATACTCGGGTTCTCTAGCAGATGTAGATGAAGAGCGTATACGATTATGTGCAGTCATACTCATTTGGATGACATCTACGTCTAATAGAGTCATCCGTGATCAAGCCACTAAGTCAGCTGTTAGGTTATTGTCTATGTATCCAAAGCTTATTGTTGGGTTATTTGATAAATTTGAAGGAATTGATGACCTATACGTTATAGAACGCTTATATGCAATAGCTTATGGGGCGATCACCAACAGTAGTGATATTCAGTATTTGCGAGAGATAGCTCAATGGATATGGAAAAATGAATTTGAGAATGGTCAACCAATCCCACATTTGCTATTGAGAGATTATGCCCGTGGGATTATGGAGTTTGCTTTACATAATGGTCAGATAGATACCAGTATTCAGCCTGAGGTATTTCGTCCACCATATATTAGTAGTTGGCCATTAAATATTCCTACTAAAAGAGAATTAGACGAATACTTAGGACAAGGCTTTTCAAGAATTAAAAGCTCTGTATTAAGCGGTGATTTTAATAAATATACTATGAGCGATATTCATAAATGGAGTCCAACACCAATCAATGCAGATGAACCTCAAAATGCTTATCAGCTTCAAGTACAGTTTGCCGAAAAAATAGAAGACGCCACTCTTAAAGAAAAATTATTAGGTTATTTAGATAAAAAAAAGACTAAAGATGAAACGCCATTCGTATTTGATTTAGAAAATTTTCAGAAAAACTTAAAAGATCAAGGGACAACTGATAATGAACCAACAGAGTTAGATAGATTAAAAATTGAAATTAAAGAATCTCTTTCAAATGAAGATTTTGAAGTTTTCAGATGGGTAATGGGATTTGGTAGAAGTGAACAAACAGGTACTTTTAGTCGTAAATCAGCACAAAGATGGGTTTGTAAACGAGCTTTTGAACTAGGTTGGGCAGCGGATCTTTTTGATGATTTTGAGCGTGATAATATTGGTTACAGTAGTCGTATGGAGTCTAAGGTAGAACGAATTGGTAAGAAGTACCAATGGATAGCATTATATGAGTTTTTGGCTCATTTAGCTGATAATTGTCTCTATATTGGTACGGGTTATGCTGATGTAGATGATTCTCAATACTATGGACCTTGGCAACTGTACAAACGTGATATCGACCCAACTTTTATTCCTCGTCAAACTAATCGGCATACTTGGAATGATGAAGAGACCACCAGTTGGTGGGAACCTAATAATTTTAGATTGAAAGGTGGCAACTTAGATGAACTGCAAGATTGGTTGTGGTCTGATAATAATCTACCTGATTTTAAAAATTTATTGGAAGTTACAGATTTTAGTAATATACAGTGGTTAGTTTTGAAAAACGAAACGCATCAACGTAGGGATCCACTTGAAGACAACAATACGATTCCTTATCAGGACGTATGGTATAGGATTAACAGCTGTATCGTCAAAAAAACTGACGTCAAAAAATTTAGAGAAATGATGAGTAATAGGCTTTTATGCAGTCCCTCCATACTAGAACATGACTCGTCACATCAATCGTTCTTCAGAGAGTATCCGTGGCATTGCGTTTATAATGATTTTAATAACTGGAAAGCTACAATTGATGATGAAATTACTTCAAATCTTAAGTATCTGATGCCTATTTCAGAATACGAGTGGGAAATGGGTGGTAGGGAGCAGTCCTTATCAGATTCAATATCAATTTATGCACCCGCTAAAGAGATCGTGACAGGGTTAAGTCTTTCTCCGAATTTAGAACAATATGGTCATTGGATTAACGGTAATAAAGAGTTAGTATTTTTTGATCCAAGCATGAATGAAAAAGGTTCTCCGTCTGCATTGATCCAAACTAATATATTGTTCGAGTGGCTAGAAGAGAACGATCTACAACTTATTTGGCTAGTAGGTGGTGAGAAACAGCTATTTACAGGAAGTGTTTCTAACTTCTTCGGGAGATTGGTTTTTAGTGGGTTTTATACATTGACTGAGAATGGTATTGAAGGGAATGATTTATGGTTTAATCGTGAGGAACCTGGAGTGCAGTAATGTTTTCTGTTTAGCATTTGTAGAACCCAAATCTAATCATTTAGGAAAATAGGGAAAATAGGAAAGTAAGTTATGCAAGTCATGATATATGTGACTTATAGCGCTTTACCCTTTCAAGGGTAGAAAGGCAATCAAGGAAAGTTAGCAGCTCTATAGCCATTCACTTTCCTCACTTGCCTAGTGATTAGATAGTTAGGAAAGCTGGCTAGGGTAAGCATAACAAGCGTTCTAGCTTATTCTTTGGGAGTTTCCCAAACTCTGTGTAACTGCTTATAATCCACTAACAGGAGAATAAGCAATGACTAACCAATCTGACATCAAGAAACTGGCTGAGCA